>JBGCDN010000653.1:0-3836 GCA_045105495.1 Planctomycetaceae bacterium | reverse complement strand
CAAGCCGAACACGGCGTCGCACAGCAGCCTTCGGCGATTTGAACGCCAGCACTTCGTGGCTTCAGGAATCCAAAGATCCCGGCTTCAGCGGTGTTGGCTGATAGAACCAAAGAACACAGTATCAGGAAACACTTCGCGGATTTCATGTCGTCTCCTTACGACGAGTGGAACTCGCCTCGATCCGGGTCTGGCTGGTTTTGAGGATTGCAGCTCAGCTGCAACGCCAGCCAACCCTGAGTATGGAAGTTGGTGTCTAAACGAGAGCGTTGACTTGCCAACGGCAAGCACAGCAAATGGGGTCGGTTCTCGTATCAGGCCTTCGTCATTCTGCCGGAAGTATGCGGGAGGCCTGCAACCCACTTACCTCTTTGTGGATCATCGTTAGAAGTCGATCATGACGCGGGTACCGATGATCTGGTAATCGCCACTGGTTGGCACACCACCGACTCCGACATCCTGAACATCGCCAAAGATGTAGTTGAACTGCATTCTTGCGTTCGGGTTCCACAACCAGTTCACACCCAAAGTGACGGCATTGCCAACTCCGCCCAAGACATCGGCGTCGTTGAAGTCGGCGTATGAATACCGAGCTGCAATTTGCCAGGCACCTTTACCTCGCACCGAGCAACCATCGCAGCCGCGAAGCAGGAAGAAGTTCTCGAACGGTTTCACCCGATCGATCGTTCCGCTGGTTCGCTTCCAAGGCATGTGTTCACCAGTAAGGAAGTAAGACAGGTAAACGTATCCACCATGCAGCGTGACATCATCAAACCCAGCGTCACGTTGCATGAAGATCGTTTGGTACTCGGCAACCATTTGAAGAGAACCAAGGTTCACAACGCCTTCAAGCCCGAGTAGTTCGTAAGTCTCTGCTCCATCGATCCGATCTGTATTCAACCACCGATTGATCGATCGAGCTTCAGGACGATGTCGGAACCGAGCCTGATTGGCTTCGAATGGACCGCCGGTTCCGTCAGGCCACGCGACGGTCCCCGAAAGAGCCCAGTGAGCGTAGCCACGACCGCCGGACGATTCGTCGTACCAAGCTGTGTTCGCAATTCGACCAGCAATTTCGCCCTGCATGTGGTCGCTGATGTACTGACCTGAATTCTGCATCAGGTGCTGGTTGTAAACGCCGTATCGCCAGTTCCAGGCAAGGTCTTCGGTGTTGTTGTAAGCACAAATCCCCAGACGACGCGCGTCCTGGTTGAATGATTCGATTACGAACGGTCGCTCAAGGAAGACGTTGTGACGACTACTGTTGAGGTGGTCTAAACCGTACGGGCGTTTTTGGTTTCCGATTAGAACCTTGCCGATCCAGCCAACCTCTTTGAAACCCAGCCATGCATCACGGAACTCACTTGCGTTACCGCCCGCGAACTCCATTTCAATTCTATACTCCATCAGGTCGTTGACATCACCGCGAACGCCAAATCGCATTCGACGGAAGCCAATTCGGTCCTGGGGCGAGATATTGGGATCGCCTGTTTCAAGAACATTGATACCGGTTGTCGCTCGAGGGTAGCCCCAGTAGTCGGCATGCACGCGACCAACGATCTTCATTGATTTGGTTCCCGAGCTACCGGAAACCACGGCCTTCTTGAGAGCCTTGGAGACACTGCTGTTTGTGTCTTCCTGCTCTTCCCATTTCTCTTCCTGCTTATCCCACTTCTCTGATTCTTTTTCCCATTTCTCGTCGAGCTTTTCGGAGGACTCCTCCAGACTCTTGTCGAGCTTCTTCCAACGCTCCTCCTGAGCCTTGGCCAGTCGCTTCATGTCCTTTTCGCTCTTCTCGACCCGCTTTTCGAAGTCTTTCAACATGCTGTCAAAAGAACCGCGTCGTGGTGAAGGCGTATCGTCGGATTTGGCTTTCTTGGCAGAGCCATCCTGATCGTCGCCGTCATCGAAACCCAGAGTCGGTGGATCTGGAGCGCCAAGTGCGCCCAAATCCTGTGCGACGGCCGAGTTCCAGCAGAAACCCAACACGGCAAGAACGAGTGCTGTTTTGCTCATTTTTCAATCCATTCGACCACAAGGAGTCGGCTGCAAACGCTGCAGCAACCCTTCCACGAGCAGAATCGGAGTGACAGGCCTAACGTGCACAATCCATTCAACAGGTTTCGCGCGCGGACGGACTTCGGGACTAACCGGAGGTCGTGCTGTGCGGGTTAGGCAATCTATCCGACGAGGACCGCCATTTCGTCAGTCGTTAGGGTCCTCCTAGCTTCCCAAGCCGCTCGTCAGGTCTTCGCGAAATCTTCACACTTTCTTAACAATTCAATCAGAGCATCCTCGCGACTGATCCAACAATTGATGTGCGAACTTCGCAAGGACAAAAAGTAATGGTTTCATTGAGTTCACGTCTGTCAGGCATCGCGGTGATCCTGCTGCTCTTGAGTGGTACAGGATGCCTTGAAGACCAAGGCGCAGACGTTTCGGAAAACGGAGAAACGAGCGACGCTCCAGTTTCGGCTGTCGAGAGCAAGAATGATCTCGGAATGATCATGATTGATGGCTCGAGCACTGTGCATCCGATCTCGGAAGCTGTTGCAGCGGCTTTTGGTCAGAACGTCAATGTCGCAGCACCATCGGGCACGACATCAGGGTTCGACAAATTCATCGGCGGCGAGATTGATATCAACAATGCATCGCGCCCAATCAAAGACTCTGAAACGGAGCGATGCAAGGACTCGGGCCTCGACTGGCTGGAGCTTACCGTCGCAATTGACGGCATTTCTGTTGTCGTCAACAAAGAGAATACATGGTGCGACAGCCTGACATACGCACAGCTAAGTGCACTTTGGGAAGAAGACAGCAAAGTCAAAACGTGGAAAGACTTAAACCCAGAATGGCCGGACGAAACCATCAAGTTGTACGGGCCCGACGACAAGTCCGGAACCTTTGAATACTTCACCGGCAAAGTTGTGGGCACGAAGAACAGATGCCGGCAGGACTACGAACCTTCTACAGACGACAACGTGCTGGTGACCGGAGTTTCAGGAGACAAGTACGCAATCGGGTACTTTGGCTACGGCTACTACGTGAAGTCACGGAAGGTCCTGAAAGGGCTTTCCATTGCCAAACAAGGCGAGCCTGTTGCCCCGACTGTGAATTCGATACGGTCCTACGAGTATCCGATCGCACGTCCAATCTTTATCTACGTGAACAAAGCAAGACTGGGCGACAAAGGTATGGGCGAATTCCTTCGTTTTTACCTTAAGGAAGGCCAAAAGGTTGTCCCACGCGTCGGTTGTGTCCAACTTCCGGAAGACAAGCTCGCTGAATCCGTCGCTGCGCTCGAAGCGGCCCTCAGCGAATCAAAGTAGTTCTTTGTGAGCATTGAACTTCGTAAGAGCCAAACGTGGCCACGAATTCGGGAGCAGGCCGTCCGCCTGCTCCTGTTCTGCTGCGCGGCGATGTCGATTGTTACGACGATTGCCATCATCGCAGTGCTGGTGTCTGGTGCCGTAGACTTCTTCAGAGAAGTAGCGATTGGCGACTAAATGCTTGGCACTGAATGGCTGCCCGCAATGGAAGAAACAAAGTTCGGCGTTCTTCCGCTGGTTTGGGATACAGTCCTCGTCGCTGGTATCGCCGCCATCATTGGTCTCCCTGCAGGTTTGGCAATCGCAATTTACCTTAGCGAATACGCTTCACCGCGAGCGCGAAGCGTTGTGAAGCCTGCCTTAGAAATCCTTGCCGGCATTCCAACCATCGTCTACGGATTCTTCGCGCTGCGGTTCATTACACCGATGATCTTGCAGCCAGTGTTTCGAGATCTGCTGGGATTCAATGTCGGACTCTTCAACGCGTTAAGTGCCGGAATCGTTGTCGGG
>JBGCDN010000652.1:0-3419 GCA_045105495.1 Planctomycetaceae bacterium | reverse complement strand
GCGATTCGCGGATCGGCGAGATCAATCTCCGGAACAGCCGGTGGAGGTGGTGGCGGTGGATCGTTTAGCAAACTCTCCAATAACCAAACTCCGCGTTTCAGTGGATGGGAATCGTCGCCAGCTGAGTTCATTGCCAACAGTCCCGCCTGAGTCAACAAACCGCCGCGCTGGTTGGTGGCGTTCAGTTGAACACGGCGGAAGTGGTTGCCCTTCACATTACTGAGCCTGTAATGCCTCGCGAGTCGCTCGTTGGCCATCGTGTAGTTGGCATGCACAAAGTCGAGGACGCTGGAATCGGTTCGCAATACCTCGGCAAATAGCTCGACGGGCTCACGCTGCATCGCCTGCTTAAGCGGTGCGAGTCCGCGTTTGACGGTAAGGAAGTCAAGCAGCTGCATGTCGAGCCACTGATGGACGAAGTGATCTGAGAACCGGTGAGAACGCTCGTCGGCCAGCATGCGAGTGACTTGCTGGGCGAGAACAGATGGTTCCATCAAACGGCCGCTGTCTGCAAGCTGACGGAGTTCGGCATCGGGTACGCTGCACCACAGGAACATCGAAAGTCGCGTTGCCAATTCATGAGCCGGCAGTTGCGAGCCGTCGGCGTTAGCTTGCGGATTCGAAACGTACAAGAATTGAGGCGACGCCAGCACGGTGGCCAACACCTCGACCATCGCTTCTTCGAAACTGTCGCACTGTTCGCGCATGACCGTAAACAGCTTCATCTTCTGGTCGAGTTCCGTTTCGACGATCGGACGTCTCCACGCTCGGTTTATGAACCGGTCAAGTACCAGTCGAGCGTAAGCAGATTCGTCGTCGCGGGCGTTGCTGTCGAAGAAGATCGTCTTGTGTGAAACGGGCGGCCATTCATCGTAAACAGGAGCTGCAATCTCAACGTAAGCGATTCGAATCGGGCCCTGCGAGACGGAACTATTCACAAGACGGATGTATTCCGACGGGTTCGGCATCGCGCCCATCTTCGATGTCTTCCGGACTGAATTACGCGGGTAGATTTCACCGAGTGGAAGATTCCATTCGTAGAATTCGGGAGCGTCAGCTGTTGCCGTGATGGGTGTGTCTTCTTTCGCAACTGGTAGAACCGCTCGACCTTCATTGCTGGCCTGCCACCCAAAAAGTAGCTGAAGGCTTGGTACGTCTTCGCCGTCTGCAGATACCCGCGACGCTCGCACACGAACTCGCATCGTGCCTTCATCAGGAACGCGATTTCCCAATTCAATCGTAAACCGGTGACGACCTCGGGGAAGAACTGCATACTGGTCCAGCTCGGCCGGTACGTAGCGTGGCGTGGCTGTTGGTGTGAGGGCGTATTTCGCTCGATGGTACGCCCAGGTTGCCTTCACAGTTCGCCCAGACTTGATGTCTTTGAAATACGGGACGGTGTGCTTTTTCTGGAATCGTGTTTCCAGTTCTTCAAGCTTGCTCGGGTTGTCCTTGTCCGCTGCTTCCGCTTTCTTGATCTCTGCCTGCTGGTTCGCCCAATCAATTCGCGAGACGTCTTCCATGGGGATGTTCCAGTGCAGAACGTCCGGTTGTTCTCCTCGAACCGTTGCACGGTTCAATGCTGTTCTCGCAAGCTGGTGGTAGCTCTCAAGCTGCGAAACAGACATATGCAGCAGGTCAGAACTATTCTGGAACCCGTCGTCGGAATGAGCTTCGGGCGGCAGATCTTTGGCGAAGTTGTAGGGCAAGCCGAGTAGATCCTGCAGAGCGTGGTTGAACTCGTAGCGAGTCATGCGACGGAACGACGTGTGTTCTCCCGACGCCCGCCGCGCGATGGAAGCGACCTGAATTTCGTTTGCAAGCCAATTAATGACCTTGGAACGATCTGCGTCAGCAAGTTCGTCGGCGTCCGCGGGTGGCATCTCGCCTTTGGTCAGGACTGCCTGCACTTCAAGCCACCAGTCAACATCCTTCCCGCCCAGCAAATTCGGATCGAGGGTATCGATGCGGATGTTGCCTTCCTGCGTGTCGGGTCCGTGACAATCGACGCACGCGGCCCGAAGGATTGGCTGGATGTCCGACCGAAACGATTGTAGATCCGCCACAGGAACCGTTGTTTGTTTTGGCTGCGTTGTTCGATTCAGAAATGTTGATCGCTTCAGTCCTTCTGCTCTGGCATCGTCGAGGCTTTGAGCCATAACGGTTGTGCTTAGCATGCTGAACCAAAGCAGGCATGCCATCGGCAGAATTGTGCGATGTGGTTTTGATGTCATTTTGATATCCGCAGAGGCGGATGGAGGCGGGAAGGTGCCGACAGGTAAGCCAGCGGGGGGATGCATACTGTAGCAGGTTTTCTAAGTTGAGATGACCAAATTCTGCTTCACTCGGGCCGTGATTCACGGTGTTTGTCTTAAAGCCCACGACGGACGTGCATGGAATCCTTCATGACACAGTCGCTACCTTAGACGTACATCCAGCACTGTACGCGGAATTTCAAATGAGAACGCACCACCTACTGATTTGCCTGGTTCTGGCGACGCCACCGGTTCTCGCGCAGAACAAACCTTACGATGTTTTTCCGGACGCGAAGCCGCCGTATTACCGGGTTCGATATGAGGCATCGACGGAGACAGGTGGGCTGATCTTTCCCGTAAACTACACGGTCTGGATTCCCGAAGGTGTGAAGACACTTCGCGGCGTGGTGGTGCATCAACATGGTTGTGGTGAAGGTTCCTGCAAGTCTGGTTTGACAGGAGCCTTCGATCTTCACTGGCAAGCTCTGGCCCGCAAACACGCCTGCGCGCTGTTGGCTCCGGCTTACGAACAGCCGCAGAAAGCGGATTGCCAGATGTGGTGCGATCCTCGGAACGGTTCTGCAAAAGCGTTTCAGCAATGCCTGGTTGATTTGGGAAGGCAGTCAGGGCATCCGGAATTGGCTACGGTCCCGTGGGCTCTGTGGGGGCACAGCGGTGGAGGTCACTGGTGTGGTGGCATGGTGATGTTGCATCCTGAACGCGTTGCGGCGGCGTGGCTCCGCAGCGGTGTTCCCTTGTTTGAAGCGAATCCAGAACGGACCGCAATCAAACCTCACAAGTTGCCGAAAGCTGCGTTGCAGGTTCCGATGATGTGCAACCCGGGAACCAAGGAAGGTGTGACGGATAAGTCGAACCGCTTCGCAAAGGTGTGGCCAGCCAATCAAGCATTCATCAAAGCCGTGCGAGGCAAAGGCGGGTTGCTGGGCGTCGCCATCGACCCACTAACATCACACGAATGTGGCAACCAGCGTTACATGGCCATCCGCTGGCTGGATGCATGTTTGACTGCGCGGCTGCCGGATACGAATGGTCAGCCACTCCAATCCATGCCGGCCAACGATGTTTGGCTTGCAGAACCGACTAGCAAAACAGCTGTTGCTGCCGCGAGGCTTGATGGAGACCCGTTACAAGCGGCGTGGCTTC
>JBGCDN010000651.1:0-3140 GCA_045105495.1 Planctomycetaceae bacterium | reverse complement strand
CACGACAACAAGAACCTTGGCATCCGGATTAACCTTTCGGTTACCGGTAACGAGTCCAACGTCGGTCGGTTCAAAGCCCCAGCGAACGGCCGAGTCCTGAATTTCCTGAAACTTTTGGTCGGTCAACGCGATCAGCGGCGTGGTGTAGTAGGCAACTCGACCGGTGTGCAACGCTTCGAAAAGAGCTGCTTCAGCAATCAGCGTCTTCCCAGTCCCCGTCGGCGCGCAGACGAGTGTTCCATCATCTGTGGAGAACCATGACAACAACGCTTCCTCCTGGACCGGGTAGGGTTCGAAGGGAAGCTGGTCGAGATAGTTAGAAGCAAGTTGGTCGCGAGATGGCATTCTGGCATCTTCGGGAACCAAAGCGATTGTCGCAATGCGTACTGAGAGGACGTGGCATCATCCGAGATGAATCGTTGTCGTCTTACAGGTTTTCAAGACCGTAGTTAGAATTCGAAGCTGACGTACCGCCGCATGATGAAGGGCAGCAATGCAAGTTGTGATCACCGCCGTTGGGCCGGACAACAAGGGGCTCGCAGATCCGATCGTTCACTACGTGACCGGTGTTGGAGCCAATATCCACGAGATTCAGATGTACGACCGCGATGATGAGCGGTTGTTCGCCATGCTGTTGCGGATCGAACTTGGACCCGAAGACGCGTCGATTGCCGACATTCGGAAGGCTCTTAAGACCATTGGTGATCTGAAAGGCTTGTCAGTCCGTGTCTGGTCGCGGGATGAACACAATCGCCCGCCCCGAATTGCGATCTGCACAACCTATCGCCCTGAACCTGCACTCGCCGTCCTTCGCGCGATGCGGGATGGGCGGTTGAAAGCAACGCCGGCCGTGGTCATGGGGAACCGGAAAGCTTGCCGCGGTGTCGCCGAACAATTTGACGTTCCCTTCGAGTTCATCGGCGATGGCAAAGGGAACCCGATTGAAGGCCGCATGGACAAACTGATCGACAAGTACGAAGTCGACTACGTCGCTCTGGCTCGGTACATGCGGATTCTCTCGCCGCGAACCTGCTGGAAGTTCGCAGGCGGACGAATCATCAATCTGCACCACGGGTTACTACCGCCGTTTCCCGGATTCCGTCCATACGCCGATGCGTATGCTCACCACATGTTGACGTACGGAGCAACGACGCACTTCATCATCCCGGAACTCGATGCGGGAAATCAGATCATCAACCAGTCCACATTTTCGGTTCCTCCCGGAACTTCGCTCGAAGAAATCGAACGCCAGGGCGAAACGGACAACGAGCCAATTTGTCTGGTTGAGGGGCTCAGACGCGTCGTCGATCGAGAGGTTGCATTGCACTTCCAACGAGTTGTCAGAGTGGCCTGAGCTGCTGATCGTTCATCTCGAATCGACCAACGCTAAAACAGGACCGAGTCGATGCACTCAAACGACGACAATCCCTACGCGCCGCCGATGGATCTCGAGGACGACTTGGATGTCCCACCGCGAGACAGTCGGCGTTCTACGCTACTGGTGATTCTCACCCTGGTCGCCACCGTTGGAATGGTCAGCTTTGCGACTAGTTTGATGACTTCTACACGCGGCGACAGGATGATTGGGTACCTTTTCTTTCTGAATGCGGTTCCCCTGATCGGTTTAGCTCTAGCCGAGTACCGCACAGCCCGAACGGGACCGCGATATGGCGCTGCAGCCACTGCCATACAAGCCGCCATCATGGGGTCGCTTCTGTCTTTTCCGGGAACCAAGAAGTCTGCCGTGATTGTCATCTTCCTCGTGACAGTCATTCCAATGTCAGCGCTCACGTTCTGGTCTTGGCGAGTCAACAAGCGGAGGCTTTGGTAGCCCGCCTATGCGGTTTTCGTGCGTAGTGCTTGGAGGGTTGCACAAGTGAACCATCGTGAGATTGCAAGGATGACTCTTGCCATCCTCGGCACCGATGTAAAGAATTCGGCTATGGCTCGTTGTGTGCCAATGAGCGAGCCAGAACCGCCAGCCTAAGGGTTCAACAAGTGCTTATTCGCAATCGTAATCCCCGACAACATCGCTCCGATGATACCGAGGAAACCCTGGTCGGTTCCGCAGAGGAACAGGTTTCGCAGATGGGTTGTTCCATCAACGAACTTCTTCGGAGCTCCGTAGACACACCCGTTCAAGTGACCTGTGAACCGTCGGATGGTTCGAGGTGTGAACGCGTCGGAATCGATGACATGTTGGCGGAAGTCGGGAATGTGCTTTAGAGACGCATCAATGATGCGTTGGTGCCAGAGTTCTTTCTCGCGAGCGTAGTCTTCGTCGCCGAGATTCATCCAATAGTCTGGATTCGCAAGTGCCGTGATGCGAACCTTGCCTTCGGGCAGAGATTCATCGAACTCAAAGTTGTTCGGCGAACAGATGATACCACTTCGCAGATCGATGGGCTCGTCTGGTCGGTCGTAGACGAAGTCCGGAGTGTCGTTGTAGAAGATGATCGTTTCGTTGTGGCCGTACGTCGCTGGTTCTCGATCAAGAACCGAAATCGATTCCATAAACGAAATGTCGCCCGGCTTCGCGTCCTCTGTGATCTTCGGAGTGGCCGAACACATCCGCATCGTCTCTGCCGATCCGGCCGACGAGAGAATGTTCTCTGCTTCCAGCTCTGTGCCATCATCCAGAACGAGAGACGTCGCGCGGTCAGAGCTGTGTTGGATCTCGCTGACACCAGCTCGAAGTCGAATCTCGCCGCCGAGATTCTTGAAGTGCTTGACCAGCTTGCTGAGGATCAGCTTGATGCCTTTGATTGGTCGTCCAAAGCCTTCAAAGAAGATGCTCTTGAACATGATCACGAACTGGTTGAAGTCCATGTCCTTCGCGGTCGCGCTGCCGTAAAACATGAGCGGGCAGAACAACATGTCGACCAGAAGCGGGTCTTTGATGTATTCGCCAACGACTTTGCGTCCGGATATCGCTTCGCGGTTCAAATCCAACGCGTTGTGTGTGCTGATGCGTTCTACGAGGCGACGAAAACCATCGGTCTGTTTCGGGAACAGGTCGGCAACTTGCGACAGCAGGAAGTCGAAGTTGTTGGTGAATCGCAAGGTGTGCCCAGGAAAGACAACCGCCGATTCATTTTGTGGTCGAAGATCGAAGTCTTCCCAACGCAGGCGTAGCTGGC
>JBGCDN010000650.1:0-4464 GCA_045105495.1 Planctomycetaceae bacterium | reverse complement strand
TTTCGAAGTCTGCGAGCAGTTCTTCGACAGACATGGCTGTACCAGCCTTCGCCTTCAACCCACTCTGCGCACCGGCGACTGGTTGTTGGGTCGAGAAGATCGAGGCTGCGACAAGAAGAGCGGCGAACATACGGACATCCAGCGAACAGGTTGAGCAGAAGACTAATCGGTAACTTCGCGAAGTACAGACTGCCTCGCCGTGTTGACTTGAAGTTGAACAATGTCGGGGCGTGAGTAGTGGCCCGACGGATCGAAGTTGTGTCGTTCACGACGAACGAACGCGTGGTCGAGCTCAGCAACGACCAGCTGGGGCGATTCATCGACCGGTTCGACAATCCAATTTCCGTCTGGTCCGGCGATACAGGAACCACCGTCCGCCATCGAATCCGGACACGTTTCTTTCAGCATGTCAGCGTGCGGAATGGAATCTGGAATGTCAGACCGCGTCAACAAGCCGGATACAGAGGCCACATACGATCGACCCTCAATGGCGCTGAAGCGAGTAATGTCGATTGTGTTTCTCACGCAGCCCGGCCACACAGCAACGTGTAGGTCTTCGCCTTTCGCGTAGAGCGTGCTTCGTAGCAATGGCATCCAGTTCTCCCAGCAATTCAGGCCACCGACCGTGAAGTCGCCGTGCGGAAAGACCTGCAAGCCATGTCCGTCGCCAACGCCCCAGACAAGTCGTTCTTCATAAGTCGGCATTGCTTTGCGATGCACATTGATGACTTGTCCTTCTCGATCAATTGTGACCAGCGAGCAGTACCCCGTGTGTCCGCCACGGTCCGGTGCACGCTCGTAGCAGCCGACCATGATGACGATTTTGCATTCTTTGGCCGTCGCCTGCAGCACGCCAAGGTCGCCACGTTCAATCACAACAGCCTGATCGATGTAATGAGAGAACAGTTCTTTCTGCGTTTCGTTGTTGAACGCTGCCCCGCCGGTGAAGTCCAGCCAGAATGGATAGCCTGGAATCAATGTCTCTCCGAACGCGACAAGCTCGCAGCCATCCGCAGCAGCTTTTCGAACCCATTCGTCAACACGTTCGATTGTTCGCGAACGATCGAGCCAGACGGGGGCGATTTGGGCCAGGCCAATTTTCATAAGTCTGTTTCTCTGTGCGAGTCATCTCAAACAACTTCTGTCGACAAGTCTATCCCCCCGAGTCCGTTCCTGCGCGGGTCGGAATGTTCTGTACTTCACATGTGGAGAAAACAAGTTCTGATTTACTTACAGCGACACGTCCTGGCCGGTATCGTGGTTGACCGAGCATGTCCGGAGTCTGAAGAGATTATCATGAACCATCGACACGTCGCCCTATCCATTGCTGGCCTGGCCTTGGCTCTCGGAGTTCAGGCGAAGGCTCAGGTCTTCAACGAACGGTATTCCGACTGGCCGGAACAGCATCGGATTAACGGACGGATTCTTGTCGACAACGGTATGCAGGACCTTGGCCGGCTCGAACCGGTTCTGGCTCGATTTCTCGCAAAGAAGACGGTCGTTTGCTTCAGCGGTGGAAAAGCAGCAGGCAAGTCTTCGCTTCGTCAGGCGATGGAAAACGCTGTCGGTGAAGAGGGCAGCTTCGCTTCCATTCATTCGGCACGGCTCGCTCCGAAACTCGCAGCGAGCGTGATTGATGCGGCAGACTGTGTGTACATCGCAGACGACTCTTTGCAGCTCAAGGAGCTTCATCCAACTCTTGCCGCATTGGTTAAGCGTGGCGGGATGTTGGTTGTTGATTCGTCTGTGGCGAAATGGCTTGGCAAGCACTACGTCGATGAGGGTGAGACAAAAGAGGGGCTCGATTTGCTTCCCGACTGTGTTGTTCACTGCGATTCAGATGGGACTTCGTCCAATGAAGGAATACTCAAGACGCTGGCGGAGAACCCTCGGACTGTGGGAGTCCGACTTGCTGCTGAATCGGCGTTCTTGCTGTCCGGACGTAAGCTCATGGCTTTCGGAAAGGGGAAGACAACAATGCTTCTGGCCGCAGGCAACGCTGCCGAAACGAAAATCGCTGAACTGTCCGAACAACAGTCACGACGACAGAATCCAGAAGAGTACCTTGCTGACTTAACGCAATGGCGACGCGTCGCGATTGATCGAGACCTTGAACCATTTCCCGGTGCGAAGCCAGTCAAACCATCTGTCGAGAACGGAACCTTAATCATCGTTGGCGGCGGTGGTTCGCCCCGCGGAATGATGACGCGGTTTGTGGAACTCGCAGGTGGGGTGGAGAACGCTCGACTTGTCTACGTGCCGTGTGCAGAACAGGATGATGTGGGCGAACGCCACGGAATGGTGCGTGCCTGGAAACGCATGGGCATCAAGAACGCGACCTTCATCCACACCAAAGATCGAGTGAAGGCAAATTCCGACGAGGAATTCCTGGCACCGTTGAAGGACGCGACTGGTATTTTCTTTGGTGGCGGTCGGCAGTGGAACTTCGCCGATTCGTACTACGGCACCAAAGCTCACAAGCTGATGAAAGATGTCCTGAAACGCGGTGGTGTCATTGCCGGTTCATCAGCGGGTGCGTCGATTCAGGGACGTTTTCTTGCTCGGGCGACACCGATCGGAAACTTTCGCATTATGGCCCCCGGTTACGAACGTGGTGGCCTTGGCTTCCTGACCGGCGTCGCAATCGACCAGCATTTCACACAGCGCGGTCGCCAGAAGGATATGACCGGATTGATGAAGGTGTATCCACAGTTGCTGGGCATCGGGCTGGATGAAGCAACGGCGATTGAAGTGCAGAAGTCAGTCGCCAAGGTCACAGGTCGAGGCCGCGTGTTCTTCTACGACACCAACAGCGAAGTCGAAGAAGGCCAACCCGACTACATCGCGCTGCCTGCCGGTTCTTCATACGATCTGGTGAAGCGTGAGGTGCTTGTTGATAAGCGAGAAGAATCGGAGGACAGCTCGGCTGAAGCAGACGATCGCTAAGCGAGAGCCGTTTCGTTATCGCAGTTCTTCAACGACCTCATCGCTGTTCGGAAACAGACTGTCGAGATCCAAGTCTGCGAAGAACCAGTCTCGCCCGGCGTCGGTCTCGAACACGTCAGCCGCACCGTCGGCGATTGGTATAACGCCAAGCGATTCGACAGCTGTAATTCGATCGTCGTACCGGCTTTCGGACAGCCAGGCCGCCATGATCTCCAGGGCGGAGTTGTTGTTCGCTGTGGCGGCAACAAGATCAGAACCATCGCCGCCGGTCAGGGTATCGACACCGGTGCCGCCGAAGAGGACATCGCTGTCATCTCCGCCTGAAAGTGAGTCGCTTCCCTTACCACCGATGAGCAGGTCTGCACCTGATCCCCCCAGCAGCGTGTCTTGACCTTTCCCGCCGTAGTGTACGTCGTTCCCACTGCGTCCGAAGATGAGATCATGCCCATCGTTGCCGAAGATGGTGTCGTCGCCGTCGCCGCCATCGATTGTGTCGTCGTCTGTAAGACCAACGATCAAAGCTGCAGGCGGATCGCGGTGCACAGCACCAATAACATCGTTGCCAGCATCACCGAAGATCTGGTCGTCACCGGTAAAGCCCGTCAGAGTATCGTCGCCCTTACCACCACGCAGCAGGTCATTACCGAGGCCTGCAGTGATCACGTCGTTTCCTGAACCACCAATCAGCGTTCCGCTCGATCTTGGAAACGCGCTCCATTTTCGGATGGCGAGGTTGTCATTGCCCTGCTGTCCGTAGGCAAGTTCGGCTGCTACCCGGTCGTTACCTTTACCACCGAACGCAGTGTCGTCGCCATCGTCGCCGTACAACGTGTCATTACCCGTCCCACCATCGATCGAATCATTTCCGGAACCGGCTTCAACGAAGTCTGCACCGCCACCGGCGAGAACCGTGTCGTCACCGCTGCCAGCAGACACGGAGTCGTCACCACCGCCGCTGTTCACAAAGTCGTTGCCGCCCCCAGTTCGAATGTCGTCATTGCCGCCACCGCCCAGCACGGTGTCATCACCGCCTTCAGACCGAACAACGTCATCGCCACCACCAGCGCGGATGGAATCGTTTCCGTCGCCACCAATCAACAAATTCCGTTCAGGGCTGCCAAGCAAAACGTCGTTGCCGCTGCCGCCGTCCAATGTGTCTGCACCCAGGACACTGACTAATGTGTCGTCGCCGGGACCGCCAAGAATAAGCTGCTGGCCGCCGTTGGCTTGAATGTCATCATCGCCCTCCTGGCCATCGACAGTGGTCATGTCAGCCGCAGATAAGTCAAGCCGAACCGGATCATCGCCGTCGCCGGCTTCGACGGTTGTCGCTATGCCTTCGAAGTTTCCAGCGATGTCTATCGTGTCGTTGCCGCCTTCGGAGAGGACGAACATCTCATCGACGTTCGTGAGATCAATCAACGTGTTGTCGCCATTCAACGAGATTCTGGTTCCGGTCAGATCGCTTGTAATCGAGATCGTGTCGGCAGAGTTCGTGCCGCGAACAACCAGGCGAGA
>JBGCDN010000649.1:0-3330 GCA_045105495.1 Planctomycetaceae bacterium | reverse complement strand
CAGCACATTCAGCTCGTCGTCGGTCAGGTTGCGAATGGCGACTGTCTTCAGCTCGAACGTGTAGTCAGAACCGACGGCGATGGAATCCATCTGCAGCGGACCGGCGATGACTTGTTCGATGGCGTCGTTAGCAAGAACACGGTTCGCCGCGCGATCGAGTTCGCTTTGATTGGAGTCGCCGTTTAACCAGTACTTCCTGGCGGTCGCGACGTTGTCCACGTTCAGCCCGAGTTCTTTGAGAGCCGACTTGGTGCTGGACGCAACGTTGTCCGTCACGCCCGGCTTCAGCAACACGTTAAGCAACGCTTCGCCGTTTTGCTTGTCGCTGCCCGGTTTCATGACGCGACAGTTCTCAACGACCGCATCGCCCAGCAGTTCGCGGAGGGCTCGCTGAGCGTCTTCTTCGCTGAGTTCTCCTTCAACCAGAAAACACCGAGCGGATCGGATGGACTTCACACTGTCCAGGCCAAACGCGTGGCATTCTGAAAGAACACGAGCAGCTTCACGGTCAACCTGATTGGCGGCCGGAGCGATTTCAATTTCCCAAAGCATTCTTGAGGATCCAGATGTCAGGATTCAGGATTTAGTCGCTTCGCGGGTAGCGGGCGTCGTTCGATAATCGCAGATGAAGTTGTGTGGTCGAGGTCACGCGACGACTACTGAGCCGTGGTGACTTGGGCCTCTCGATCCGAGATGCTAGATCCCAGATCCTCTCCCGCGTACCATTTGCTGCGAATCTTAGAGGTCTCCGCCCGTGTTGTTAACGGACTGAAGCGAGGGAAGTTTCATGACGGAGCAAACAGTCTTGCCTGAGAAGGCTCAGGAATCCAAAACCAAGGGCGGCAAGCCCAAACAGCAGCCGAAGTACAACGTCATTTTGTGGGATGACGATGATCACAGCTACGAATACGTCATCCGCATGATGCAGCAAATTTTCGGCTACCCGATGCAAAAGGGTTTCAAGCTGGCGGAAGAAGTCGACAACTCAGGCCGCGTCATTTGTCTGACGACGACCAAGGAACACGCAGAACTGAAGCGAGATCAAATCCACGCTTTCGGCCCGGACAAGCTGATCGCCGGTTGCAAAGGCGCGATGTGGGCGACGATTGAGCCGGTGGAGTAAAGTTCCTAAGAACTAAACCGGATGCACGAAACTCAAGTGCATCGCGCAATGGGTGCAGTTCAATCGATCGACCTGTTCCGACGTGGCTTTGCCGAAAACTGGATGGACCGCCAGAGGTCCCTTCTGCTTGTAGTGTTCGACAGATTCCTTCAGATGAGCCAGAGCATCAGCAACGCTGAACTCTTCCTTTGGCCAGAAGAACGCTTCTGCATCGGCGGGAAGTTTGAAGCCTGGTTTGGCTCCGCCTTTAAAAATCATGCCCTTCATCAGAGGGATCATCAGTCGCATATACCATGGAGGACGCGGACCAGACACTTTCCCTGAAGACATGTCGTGCGTTAGTGCAAGGTGCTTCAAGATTTCGGCAAAGGTATGATTGCCAGTGGTTCGAACCTCGCCCGACGCCAATCGCTCTGCCTCGGCGACCGCTTCGTCGAGTGAATTGAAGTTGAGTTCGCGTCGTTCTGCGTTCTTAGTCATTGGATTATTTCCCGTTATGGATGTCGTCCTTGAACAGGTGGATTCGCTCGACGGAATCATCCGCCTTGGCTTTGTCCATTAGAGCACGCTTGCTGAAGGTAGGCGAACATCTCAGTCTCTGATTCCATAGCGTTCCGAAACGTATTCAGTTCGACCTTGAACTGATCGATTGCGCTCATGACTTCTTCCCGGTTCGCTGCGAAGATCGCTGCCCAGAGTCCCGGGTCACCGCTGGCGATCCGTGTCGTGTCTGCGAAGCCGGTGGCGGCGAAGGGCAGGGCGGGAGTATCTGGCGTTCGAGCCAAAGCTGCGGCGACGGCATGAGGCAAGTGACTGATGGTGGCGACGATTTTGTCATGTTCCTCGGGCGGCATCGATGTTGTGTTGCTGCCAAGATCCTGCCAGAACTGAATGATGGTTGCGGTCGCTGTAGATGGTGTCACTTCTGTCGGGCAAACAATGCAGTTCGCATCGACAAACAGATTTGGGTCGGCGTGTTCGAACCCGGATTTTTCTGAACCAGCCATCGGGTGTGAGCCGACAAAGGTTCCCGCAGCAGCAAGGTCCAGCAGGCCGGTCACGATGGTTCTCTTCACGCTGCCGACATCCGTGATAAGTGCACCCGGCTTGGCGACTTCGGCGGCGTTGCGAACATCTTCGACAATGCGGTCCACGGGTGTGCAAATCACGATAATGTCGGCGTCGGCGATGCCGTTGATGTCGGTGTGGAACGAATCCAACAACCCGAGTGCGGCGGCCTGGGCGAGCCGGGTTTGGTTCCTGCCGATGCCCACAACTTGCGTGCCTGGGTTCCGCTCCTTTACGGCGGCGGCGATGGAACCGCCCAGCAGTCCGACTCCGACGATAGCAATGACATTAGGTTGGTCGCTCATGCGGGGGAGTTTAGCGAACGGAGAGATCAGGGGACATTGGTCTCCACGGCGTGTTTGATAATTCCACTGTGCCTGTTTCGAAACTTCCAACGTTGTCGCCTGCGGGCGAAGTGCGTACCGTTTGACTAGCGACCTTGCTTCAGTTGGCGAATCTTCGCCGCTTCGGGGCTACCCCGAGGACACTGTTGAACCTGGCATTTCGTCGTGTGGCCGTGCTACCGCTTCACGGTAAATGGGCCTCACCTCACAAGCTTTGGTGAAGCAAGGTCGCTTTCCTTTTGCTGAGTGGACCGAGCATGCCACCGGAATCGATCGCAGACATTATCGTCCAGACACTCAGCCGTGGTGGATGGTCCGAAGATGCGATTGTGCGACGGATGCGTCGAGCTCTGCGTCCGCACTTGCAGAACACAAAATGGTTCCGTTCGTTTGCGCAACGCTTGGTGGAAAGTGAGACTCCGTCCCGAGACCTGCGCGACAACCTGGATGAGTTCGCACGCTACGTTTTAGGCGATCCTGACTTTGAACGCGAAGTCGGGTCAGCGGTTTACATTGACTACGAATTAGATGTCGAGAAGATTGTTCGACCGGAGATGTCCCCGGAAGCATGGGGCGTGCCCGCACTGACGAACAGCAACGAGCTGGCTGATTGGTTCGGTCTTTCGATTTCGCACCTGGACTGGTTGGCTGATTGTCGTGGTCTCGAACGATTTGCGCGAAAGGAGAAGTGGCGCAATTACCGGTATCGGTGGATCGCGAAGCACGCCGGCGGACGGCTCTTGGTTGTACCGCCCAAGCCACGCTTGAAGGTCGTTCAGCGGCAGATTCTGGTTG
>JBGCDN010000648.1:0-5396 GCA_045105495.1 Planctomycetaceae bacterium | reverse complement strand
TGTGTAGTTGTGGCGGGAATGTCTTGAGCGGCGCGTCCGATGGGATTGCGGTGGTCTTCTTGGGGCCGAGCTTTTCGACGTTGGTCGCCACGTCTGTCCAGAGTTCACTTAGCTCTGCCACTTTGTCTGCGTGCGTTTCTGCGAGGTCATTGAGTTCGCAGCGATCCTTGCTGATGTCGAACAGTTCCCACCGCCCTCCTCTGGCTGAAACGAGCTTCCAGTCGCCCTTGCGGATGGCTCGATTGTTCTGAAAGCTGAAGTAAAGGTAGTCGTGTGGATTCCGTTTTTCACCGTGCAGAATTGGCAGCAGCGATTTCCCGGAAATCGGTTCGTAGGTTTTACCATCCAGTTCAGTCGGCATCTCTGCGTTAGCAACATCGAGGCAGGTTGGTAGAAGATCGATAAGGTGACCGGGTTGTTGTGTGACGGAACCTTGTTTCGCCGTCAGGCCGTTCGGCCAGTGAGCAATCAACGGCGATGAGATACCGCCTTCGTGTTGGTTCTGTTTGTACCAGCGGAACGGTGTGTTGCCGGCGTGTGCCCAGCCAACGTCATAGCACCAGTAAGATTCCGGATCCCACGGCTTCTTATTCTTGCCACGCGTGCGTTCAAACGGGCAGGCTCCGTTGTCAGAACAGATCAGGATCAAGGTGTTTTCGTAGACGCCCTTCCTCTTCAAGTGATCGACGAGCCGACCGACGTTTTGGTCAACACAATCGACCATCGCCGCAAAGACTTCCATTCGATCTGTTTCCCACTTGGCTTCATCGGCGGTGAGTTTGGACCATTCCGGAATGTAGTCTGGGCGGGTGCTCAGTTTGGCCGTCTGCGAATCCAGTATTCCGAGTTCCAGTTGTTTGGCGAATCGTCGGTCGCGCATTTTGTCCCAGCCATCGTCGAATCGGCCGTCGTACTTTTTGACGTCTTCTTCCTTCGCCTGAAGCGGGTAGTGCGGCGCGTTGTGGGCGATGTAGGCGAAGAACGGCTTTTTGTTCTCGACTGCTTCGTCGATGAACTGAATCGCGTAGTTTGTGTTGGCGTCTGTCGTGTAGAAATCGTCGTCGAAGTCAGACCACGGTTCTCCGTTCAGTCGGAATGTGTTGTCGCCAGTAAAGAAGTTGGTGGCTCCGGAAAGATGACCGAAGTACCGCGTGAACCCACGGTCTGTGGGCTGCTTTTTTAAGTGCCACTTTCCGGTCATTAAGGTGAAATAGCCGGTGGACCGCATGGCTTCTGCCACGGTAATGGCTCGGTCGAGTTTCTCGTCGCCCGCCTGCTTACAGTACTTTCCAGTCAGCAGGCAGACTCGCGATGAATGACACTTGGCGGTGTTGTAGAACTGCGCGAACCGGAGACCCTTCTCCGCCAGCTGATCGATGTTTGGGGTTTCAATTTGAGAGCCGTAACAGCCAAAGTCGGAAAAACCAAGGTCATCAACCATCATCAGTACGATGTTGGGACGGTCGTCCGCAGCAAGCGGAGCGGTGAATCCAAGACACAGGATCATGGTGGCGATCAGTTGCGGCGTTCTCATGTTGTCCCTCCGATATGTACAAGTCAGGCTATTCTGCATCGGACTCGTTCCTTTTGCGAACCACTGATTGAGGAATCGTGGTTCGCTGCGTTTTACACCGAAGAGAACTCAGACCGTTAGTCCCACTGCTCGACCTATCGTCGAGCAACAGTAAGTTAGAGAGAAAACTGATGTCCCAAAAAACGCTTGCGATCATGGCATGCCTGGCGATTCTGCCAGCGGCTGGTTCAGAAGTAGTTGCTCAGCGAGAAGGTGGCCCACCTCGAGGCGGCGGTGGTCAGGCGGGGCGTGCTGGCGAACCTGGTCAGCCCGGCGGCCGGTTTGGAGGCCGCGGTGGCCGTGGGGGCCGTCCGGGTGGTGGCTTCGGCGGCCAACGTGAAGGTGGCGCCGGGCGTGGAGGTTTTGGTGGTGGGGCCGGTGGAGCTGGTCAGCGTGGCGGTCGCGGCGGAATTGAAATGATGATGCGAATGATGCCAGTTCTGAAAGCCCTTGATGCCAATGGAGACGGAAAGCTCTCTGCCAAGGAGATTGAAAACGCGACTGCTGCTTTGAAGAAGCTCGACAAGAACAAAGATGGGCAACTGGATAGCGCAGAAATACGACCTGATATGTCATCGATGGGTGGGTTCGGTCGAGGTGGAATGGGAGCCCCTCCTACTGGTGAAGGCGGTGGACGCGGAGGTCGTCGTGGTGGAGCGGGCGAGCCTGGACGTGGCCCGGATCCTGTCGCCAGGGTCGAACGCATGATGAGGCTCGACAAGAATGGCGATAAGAAGCTCACAAAAGAAGAAGTGGGTGAACGACTGGGTTCAATGATTACCCAAGCGGACGAAGACAAAGATGGCTTTGTCACCCAGGCAGAACTAGAGAAGGCGATGAAACGCGTGACTGAGCGTCAGCGTTCCAATCAAGGTGCCCAGGGAGCTGCGGGCCGATCAAGCCGCGGCGCAGATGGTGCTCAGGGAAGCGGTCGTCGCTCCGGAGCTGGTGCGCCCGGCAAGAATGGTGCCGAAGGGGGCGGCGGAGGAACCGGCGGCAAGTGAGACCGCTTGCACTGCAAGGACTGACCTGTCAGTACTGGCTGGCTGTCGGATCAACCGACAGCTGCAGCCAGGCGGCCGTTGCTCCGAATATTGCCAGGAAGAGAATCAGCTGAGCGATACACAACTTCTTCGTCTGGCGGTCGCGTAGTGGACCGACCACAAACGGTAGGAGTGTGATAGGAGCCGCGAGGGGAAGCAGAAAAACGTAGTTCGGTGGATCTGGCTCTATGAAGCTGATGAAGGCTGCCGTTGAGAGCAATATAGCTCCCAGCGGGCCAGCCGCTTGCGATGCGATTCTGTTGTTTGCTCGAAGGCTCAGCAGCGTGATGCCGGCAAACGCCCCGGCACCACAGAGTGGAATCTCGCCGAAGCGACCGCTCATGAACAGCATGACGATGCCAGCCAACGCCGTCAGGCTGACGGTCATGAGCGTGAGGAACCAGCGGGAACTTAGTCGGTTTGCCAGTAACTCGACTACGCAGCAGAGCCCCCATGTTCCGACCGCAAGCGATACAACTAAAGCCGTGCGTGTGTCGTCCAGTCGCGACCATGTGGGCGTTATGAACCACGCGGCAACGACACTTGCAAACAGCAAGGCGGCGATTCGTTCTGCATGATGCACCTTTTCTGCGAGGCTCAGGCCCAGTGGAATGAGAACCAGAATCGGTAGCCACGGAATCCACTGATAGTGCCGTTGAGGAAAGAAGCTGGCCCAGTCGTGTAGCGATCCTGCTAGAAGCCCGGCGGCCAACGCGATGGAGTAGCTGTATCGGTCGGCGACAATTCGCTTCAGCATAAGAAGCGCAACCACTGTCGTTGCAGCGGGTACCGCCAGCTTCCATGTCAGTAGATTGAAGATGGAGTTGGCGTCCATGCTCTGTTTTGTTCTACGTCTTTTCAGACAAGGCGGCGACGATGGGAGTCATAGCTTGGTTCTGGGCCACTGTCCTGCTCCAACCTCCGTGATGAGATTGCCCATGCACGGTGAGGCTGGTGCGGATCAGTCGATCGACTCTGGTGACTACTTTTCCTCAGAGCGATTTTGCCGATTCTTCATGATTTCCTGCATCTCTTCTTTGCTGACTTTCCCGTCACTGTCGGTGTCGATTCTTTCTAGTCGGCTCTGCATCCGTTCGGGAATTTCATCGCCCGACAACATGCCGTCCTTGTCCTTATCGCGGTCGGCGAACATCTTCATCGGATCCCAACCGCCTTGACCGCCGCGGCGCCCCGCTTGTCCCTTTGATCCGCCGATGATCTCCTCCTTGTCGGTCTTGGCTCCGACGGCAATATTTAGCTGAACGGTTTTCAGAATCGTGTCAGTCTTGTAATCCATTCCGAAGTCGGTGCGGTCGATTTCGAAATCAGCCCAAAGCGTTGCGCCGTCGTCGGTCACCTCAATCGTCGCGGGAAACGAAATTGCTTTTGTGACGCCATGCAAAGTGAGGTCCCCAGAGACCATGTCCGCTGCGACCTGCGTTGATTTGAATTCTGCAGTTGGGAACTCGTTGACTTCGAAGAAATCGGCGTTCTTCAAGTGTGTGGTCAACTTGTCGTCGAAGGTGAAAATGGACTGTCCGTCCATCTTGACCGAGATGCTGGTGACCTTTCCATCAGCCACGGCAAGCTGTCCGCCGAATCGAGAGAAACCACCTGTCCGTGGGTCTGGCTTCTCTGGATCGGCATGAGTTCCAACGAAGACAACCCGACTGTTTGTCGGATCGATCGTGGCGATGCCGTCTTCGACAGCAACTGCTGTCAGAGTTGGTGGTACAGATGGTGTTCTTGATGCGGGAGCCACTGTTGCGGTGCCGGTCGAGTCTGCTGAGGTGCCAGCGTTGTCTGCTGCTGGGTCTGTGGTTTTTCCACACCCGACAAGCCACCCGCAGGCGACAGCTAGGACGAGCAATTTGCAGAGAGAATTCATTGTTGTCTCCTAAGATTGAAATCAGCCAGATCGGTTACTGTAGTTGCCGACCGGAGGACTGTAGTATTGCGAGCAGCTCGCAGTTCGGCTACTTGCCGAGCCGATGTTTCCGCTGTTCTCTGGCCTGCTACGCGACCGATCAATGCCACTTGTTCTTACGCCGCATACTGAAAGCTCAATACCGCTCGAGGTCGATTCGGTTCGTCTCGAAGACCTTCGCGATTCGTCCGAGGGCGACGTTAGTCGAACATTGATCCAACGCGGCAATAAGCAGGTGCAGCTTGGTGACTTCTTCAAGGTGACGGGTTCTGCAGCGGACAACGCTATGGTTTGGGAAGGTGATTGTTCGAAGATCAAGCTGATCGGTACCTGTTTGTCCGAAGGATCGGTTCGGGTTGCTGGCGACGCTGGGATGCATCTTGGCGCTGAGATGACGGGCGGTGAAATCGTTGTTGAAGGGAATGCAGCTGATTGGGTCGGAGCAGAACTCCATGGGGGACGAATTCACATTCTTGGCAACGCGGGTCACTTAGTTGGAGCAGCCTACCGAGGCGGTCGCCGCGGAATGACCGGCGGCGAGATTGTGATCAACGGAGATGCCGGAAACGAAATTGGTCACACGCTCCGCCGGGGACTGATTGCTGTTGGTGGCCGAACCGGCGACGCACTTGGCTTCAACATGATTGCCGGAACGATCATTCTGGCTGGCGACGACCACGGTATTCGACCAGGTGCTGGAATGCGACGTGGGTCGATCGTCTACGCCGGGTCGAACGCACCAGAAGTGCTGCCTACGTTTAAATCAGCGGGACACCACGCAGGAGATTTCCTCTCCATGTACTTTGTACGACTACGAGAACTCGGATTTCCAATCGACATCGATCCGGGAAGT
>JBGCDN010000647.1:0-9936 GCA_045105495.1 Planctomycetaceae bacterium | reverse complement strand
ATCTCCATGGGCGAACCGCTCATGTATACCGGCCGCATCGAAGACCTCGCGCCGCAGATTGAAAAGCCTCTGGCCGACTTCGTTCAGGAAAGTACGTCACGAATGATTTACATCGTGCCGTTCTTTGAAAACCTGCGCGTCGTGAAGCCGGATAAAGAAGTCGAAACGGGCCGAAAGCTCAACACGCGCCGCGAAGCAATTGGCTGCCTTGTTGTCGAGCAAGTCTCTGAGAGTGAACCGGGCCCTGCGCTGGTTCAGCGAGCCGAATTGTTGTCGGACCACATTGGTGCGGCCATGCACAACGCTCGATCGCAGGAACGCATTTTTGGAATCGGCGTCTGGCGGCGAATTGGCCGAACACTGGAATGGTTCCACGGTCGCCGCCTCGCAATCGCCGGAGCCATTGTTGCTGCCATCGCGATCGCGGCTGGCTGCATGATGTTCATTCCAGCCAACTACATGGTGGAATCAGAGGGCATGTTGATGCCCAAGAAACAAATCGGGATCTTCGTTCCCGAAGACGGCCAGATCGTCGACTTCAGCATCGAAGGCGGTAACTATGTCACGAAAGACCAGCTACTGCTGAGAATTGAGAGCGAGCAGCTCGAGAAAGAATACGACGACGCTATTCGAGAACTAAGAATAGCTGAGGCTGAGGCTGAACGAATTCTAAACGACATAGGAACCGTCCGTCAGGAAAAGGCTGGCAACGAAGGCCGTGCCGAATCACAGCGTCTAGAGGGTGAATACGAAACCAAAGGGATATTGATCGAGCAACTTAAAAAGAAGGTCGCTCTTCGAGGAAGGCGACGAGACCGCCTGACTGTTGAAGCCCCAATCGAAGGGTTGATTCCAAGCATTAACCTGCGTCAGAAGTTAGAAAACATGCCGGTCCAACGCGGACAGCACCTCTTCGATGTCATGGACGACAAAGATGAGTGGCATCTTGAAGTTCAGCTTCCTGACAAGCGTATGGGGCATCTGTTGAAAGCTCGTCGAGAATCCAAAGACGGCTTCATCGAAGGCGAATACACTCTCAGCAGCGCGCCGGATTTGCATTATCCGTGCAAGCTCTACGAAGTCGCAACACGGACCAAAGTACATGGAGAAAACGGAACCGTCGTGCAACTGTACGTCGAACCTGTCGGGGAAATCCCGGACGAACACAAACGCATCGGTGCCGAAGTTCGAGTGAAGCTGAACTGTGGCAAGAAGAGCCTCGGCTACAAGCTCTTTGGCGACATCGTCGAGACTTATTACAAGTACACTTGGTTCTAGCGAGCAGACTGTCATCGAGTGACTCGGTAACAGACTTGACGAAGTAGTCACAACAATCACGAAGAGGCACGAGAAACTCCGGATAGTTTTTCGTGCCTCTTCGTATTTCTCGCGGCCACGAATCCGTGTGGGATGCCGCCTTCCGTGCGTCGGCTATAACCAACCACGACATCGATCGCTCAACGACCGCAAAGCAAGAGATAAAGGCTCCCACATGAACGACTTCACGGCCCAGAGCTGCCCACCGAACATGGTTCCACACAGTGTGGTTCGAGAGTACCGAGTCGATCGGCCGTTGGCGGCGACATGGTGGTGGCTCATGCAGCCGGAGACATTCACCAAGGGACAAATTTGGCCTTGGCGGGTGGAATTCATCGATACTCCGTTGCCAGACGGAACAATCGCCCGAGGTTTCGATGTCGGCACCTTGAACGCTCATCATGGCCCATTCATGAATTTCTGCGGTGTAATTGCTGAGGTGCAGGAAGGAGACGATGCCTGCACTCGGCGGCTGGACTACTCGTACGGAGCATTCGCCATCGGCTTTCGGCTGATCCGTCCAACGTGCCTGACCGTGAACTGCAAAGCCGAATCCGGCACAGCCACTCTCGTCGAAATGCGAGTTGATTCGGTGGTCCGACCATGGCTGGCAGGCCCATGGACCATCGCCCAAAAAGTGTTCTGGAAAGGCTTCGGATGGGCTTTGCGTCGTTACGTGCCAGAATCAATTCCAGCCAGCTAGAGCCGATCTCTGCTCTGCGCGAATCCACTTTGAACCGCAGAGGGGACATCGCCTGCGCAGCGACATAAAATACCGGCATCGCAAAATTCTCAGGCCGACTTATGTCTATCCCTTCCTTCAGCGTCCGCAATCCTGTCCTCGTGAACATGTTCATGTGGGTCATTCTTATCGCCGGCGCGATGTTCTCGCTGACGCTTGTGCGAGAGATGTTTCCGGAATCGCGGCCTGACAAGATTCTCATCTCTTCCATCTACCCGGGCGTGCAGCCGGAAGAGATCGAGAAAGCTGTCACGATCAAGATTGAAGAAGCCGTCAACGGCGTCGAAGGTATCGAGAAGGTCGATTCGACAATTTCCGAAGGCATGTCCACGACAGTCGTAACCCTACTGCAGTCCGTCGACGACGTTGATGTGGTGGTTCAGGAAATTAAGGCCGAAGTCGACGCGGTCCAGGACATTCCAGACGGCGTCGAGAAAACCGTGGTTCGCAAGTTCGAACCGGACCTGCCAGTCATTGCCGTTGCGATTTACGGTGACGGCGAAGAGAAGGCCCTGAAGAAAGCTGCTCGCGATCTACGTGACGAACTGCTTGAACTGCCCGGTGTCAGTCGCGTCGAGGTTTCAGGAACTCGCGACGACGAAATCAGCGTCGAGATCCAGCCAGAGAAGCTGCTGGAATACAACATCACCTTCGAACAAATTGCCGCGGCGATCCGCCAGTCCAACATCGACATCTCCGGTGGTCAGCTGAAGGGTTCACGCAGCAGCGTCGCGGTTCGAACCATCGGTGAAGAAACACGCGGCGATGATCTTGAAGACATTGTCGTCCGCAGCGATGCAAGCGGGCGCAAGATCCTGCTATCTGACATCGCAGTCATTCGCGACGAGTTTGTTGAAACAGATTTGGAATCGCGATTCGATGGCAAACCTGCCGTCAGCTGCATCGCCTACAAGACGAAAGGTGAAGACGCGGTTCAGATTTCCGCCGTCATCAAGTCCTACGTTGCCGGCAAGCGCGGCGAAGATTTCAACGATCCAAATGGCGGGCTGCTAGCGCCGATCGTACGAATGTTTCACCCCGACTATCGAGCCGTCTACGAAAGCAGCCGCAACCGCCCGTTCGAACACAACTTCACCATCAAGTTACACACCGACATTGCCCGGTTCGTCGAAGGTCGTCTCGACTTGCTAACGCGAAACGGCCAAGCAGGACTACTTCTGGTTCTCATTTCACTGAACCTGTTCCTGAACTGGCGTGTTGCATGGTGGGCAGCAATCGGGCTCGTCGTTTCGTTCCTCGGCACCTTCATCGTCATGTGGTTGCTGGGCGCGAGTGTGAATTTGCTGTCGATGTTTGGGCTCATCATTGTGCTGGGAATTATCGTCGATGATGCCATTGTGATTGGCGAGAACATCTATCGGCACCGCGAGGAAGGCAAACCGCCTCTTGAAGCAGCCATCAAGGGCACCGAAGAAGTCATGTGGCCGGTTATTGTTGCCGTCATGACAACCATCGGCGCGTTTGCTCCGCTGTTCTTCATCACCGGACAGATCGGTACGTTCATGGGACAACTGCCCATCGTCGTGATTGCCGCGCTGTCGATTTCCCTTATTGAAGCGCTCATCATTCTTCCGGCTCACTTGTCTCACTTACCAGACAAACCGGACGAAGAGAAACAACGCAAGCACAACGGCATCGGCGCGCGACTTGGACGATTGCAGGAACGGGTGATGCAGCAGTACCTCATGGCTCCATACGAGAAAATGCTTCGAGTCGCGCTGACGCATCGCTACATCACTGTTTCGACCGCAACAGCGATGGTCATCCTGTCGCTCGGGTTGATCGCAGCGGGCATCGTTGAAAGCACGTTTATCCAAAAGATGGATAGCGAAACGCTGATCTGCAACCTGGACATGCCGGTCGGAACCACTGCCGACAAACTCCGAACACAAATGAATGCGTTGGAGAATTACATCGTTGAGAGTGGCGAGTTCCCCGAAGTCAGCAATGTGCAATCCTCCGTAGCTCGTCAAATGGACCTCGCAGGCGAAGGCGCAGTCGGCAGTGCGGACCAGTCGCATCTTGGACAACTCGTCATCGAACTGGTTCCGGCCGACGAACGTAAGCGGTCCAGCATGCAATTGCTTAGTGAGTTTCGAAACTACTGTTTGAACGAACTTCAGGGATTGAACGCGGTAAAGTGGCAGGAAATGAACGGCGGCCCAGGCGGAAACGACCTTGAAATTCGTGTCACCGGGAAGAACTTCGACGACCTTGCCAAAGCAACACGCGAAGTCAAAGAACGACTAGCGCAGTACGCTGGCGTGTTTGACCTCGACGACAACCGAGACCTTGGGAAACGTGAAGTCCAACTGAGACTACGTGCCGCAGCAGAACCAACCGGCATTAGCGTGACAGGCCTGGGCATGCACGTTCGCGGCGCTCTATATGGTCAGGAAGCCCGCCGACTGACACGGAACCGGGAAGACGTGAAGATCATGGTTCGCTACCCGGAGGATTTCCGGAAAGATGTTTACAACGTCGAAGACATGTGGGTCCCCGCTATGGCTCCGACTGGTGGTCCAGGCAGCATCAAGTGGGTGCCCTTGGGTGAGGTTGCTGAGATGACAGAGGGCGACGCCTACACCAGCATCAATCGATCCAAACAACAACGGTCTCTTACCGTGTTCGGTTCCGTCGATCGCGCGGAGTCTGATCCGGCGACGGTGTTGCGACAGTTCCGAGTAGGCGAGCAGGTTCCACCTATGCTGGCGATGGGTCTGGGCATGGTCGGAATTCAGTACGAACCAAAAAGTGACGCCGAAGAAATCATGGACAAGTATCCCGGCATCACAATCGAATACCTCGGCCAGGCAGAGGAACTTCGGAAGTCGTTTAGCTCTCTGCTGATCGCATTTCCGGTCGCCATGCTTTTGATTTACACCATGCTCGCCGGGCTCTTCAAATCCTACATGCAACCACTCGTCGTCATGTCTGCAATCCCCTTCGGCCTGCTCGGCGCTGTGGTTGGCCACTGGCTCACAGACAACCCAATGACCATCCTAAGCTGGATTGGCATGGTCGCGCTGACCGGAATCTTGGTGAACGACTCTCTGGTTCTCGTCGACTTTATCAATCGCCGAATCGAGGGTGGGATGAGTGTTTTCGAAGCCAGCGTTGAAGGCGCGAAGCTGCGGTTGCGAGCAATTTTGTTGACTACGCTGACAACGGCGTCGGGGCTGACACCGTTGATGTTCGAAACCAGTTTCCAGGCCAAATTCCTGATTCCCATGGCTGTCACGCTGACGTTCGGTTTAATCTTCGCGACTGCACTGACCCTAGTCATTGTGCCAACGCTCAACCTGATCGTGCACGACATACGTAACAGCAGCCGCTCGCTCTGGCAGTTCATGCGGTACGGAAGAACGCCATCATCTAGTTAACGCCGACGACCTAACTCGCGCGGGTCTCTTCAATCGCTTTGGTGATGGCCGCAGCGGCAACATCAACGTCCTCTGGCCTATTGAACCGTCCAAAGCTGACTCGCAAACTCGCCCGCGCCAGATCAGACGAACGTCCCATGGCGCGAAGCACGTGGCTCGGTTCTGGTTCAGCCGTTGTGCAGGCTGAACCACTGCTCACAGCAATGCCTTCGATGTTAGACAGCAACACGTCGCCATCCACATCAGGCACACTGAAGTTCAGCGTACCCGCCAGTCGGTTCTTCGAGTCCCCATTCAGTATGAGGTCATCAAAAGCCGTCGTAAGCGCCAGCCAAAGAGCATCGCGCATCGATTGAACCTGTTGGGCATCCGATTCGCCCGATCTGGCTGCCAACGCAGCCGCTTCACCGAACCCAACAATCAACGGTGCGGGAAGTGTCCCGCTGCGAAGCCCGTCTTCGTGACCGCCGCCATGCATCAGTGGCTCAATCGGAACCGCGGGCTCGCGATCTCGAACGTAAAGAACTCCCACGCCCTTCGGCCCATAGACCTTGTGTGCGGACAAACTCAGAAGATCAACATTGAGCGATTCCAAATCAAACGAGACCTTGCCCAACGCCTGCGCGGCGTCGCAGTGAAACAGAACATCCTGTTCACGGCACAGAGAACCAATCTCCGCGACGGGATTGATAGAACCGACTTCGTTGTTCGCAAACATCGCTGAAACAAGAACCGTGTTCGGCCTAATTGCCGCACTAACCGAGTCTATCGAAACACACGCATTTTCATCGACAGGCAAGACTGTCACCTCGAACCCTTCGCGACGTAACCTTGCGACAGGATCCAGCACAGCTTTGTGCTCAGCAGCATTCACGATCACATGACTGCCCCGTCCCGCACGACGCAACACACCTTTGATCGCAAGGTTGTTCGATTCCGTCGCGCCGCTGGTGAAGATCACCTCTCGCAAACTCGCGCCGATTGAGTGAGCAATCTGCTCGCGGGCGTTCTCGACGGCGTCCGAAACATCCAGCCCCATCGAATGGCTGGTGCTGGCTGCGTTCGCAAAATGCGTTGTGAAGAACGGCAGCATGGCTTCCAGAACCTGCGGATCGATAGGAGTCGTCGCATTGTTGTCCAGATAAACCAGCGGTTCAGACATCAGCGTTCTCTTCTATCCAACGACTAAGCGTCATCCAGCTTCACCGGACACTCGAAATCGTCTGGCTTGATGGCGAGGATCGAACAGGAAATCTCTGGCAGTAGATGTTCCGCCGTGTTCCCCACAAGCGCTCCCGGCAACCCGCCGCGTCCAACGGTTCCCATAATCAACAGATCAATCTCGTTGCGTTCAATCGCTTCTAAAACGCACTCGAACGGTCGCCCTTTCGCAACAAGAACCTGAACTCCGTATGGCGTGGTTCGGTGGTCGGTTTGACTGATTTGATGATTCAACGCTTCAGTACGTTCCTGTTCCAGCTTCTCTCGATATTCCTGAGCCTCAGTCGCGTTCATCCCAAGTCGGCGAGCTGGTTCGAATTCGATCGCGTGCAAGACGTGGACATGGGCGTCAAGCAGACCAGCACCATCTACCGCCAATGAGACAGCTTGCTGACCAACTTCGTCCAGCTGCGTTGTCGCCAGTACGTTCGTCGCTTCGTGTTCTTCTCTGGGCTTCACAATCCACACAGGACACGGACAGTTCCGCAGCAACCGCAGACCGGTTCCACCAAACAACAACCGTTTGATTGCGCCAACATTGCGGGTTCCGGCCATCACGAGGTCATACCCATCTCGCAACACAGCGCGGCAGATTTCTATCCAAGGCTGGCCGGTCACGACCTTCGTTTGGATTTCCACATGTTCAGCGTCCAGCGACTCGGCGACCGCAGCAAGTGCTTCTTCAGCTTCGGTGAGGATCCGAGCGGCCAGTGCCGCGTTGTCTTCGGCGGATGAGAGGAACCCGCCAGATGGTGGATCCAGCACGGTCATCAGAGTCAGAGAACATCCACCAGAAGACGCAAGTTGCACAGCTTGTTGAAGCGCGGCTGTTGTTGGTGGATCGGCGATGGGCTTGCCGTCGTCGTCAAAAGACGGTGCCGGAACCCCAATAAGCACTTTGCGAAAATACTGCATCCTGTTCTCCATTCTTGACGGGCGTGTGTTGCGATTTCTCAACATGCGGCGAGAACCGTTTGAGTTCGCCTAATCGTCAGGTTCCATATTAACTCACCAGCTTGCTGCCCTGCGAACCAGTGGACTACGTAATGCGAATAAGCGGCAGCCACAACGTGGGCAGACAGGTCGGCTGCTGTTGGTATCGTCGGGACGACCCGCGTGGATGTGGCAATACGTGCTGCCATTGCGACACCAACGCGGTTATGGCCAGAGCGAACCTGGCGGGCGAGTTTCGATTGACTGTTGCACTCACAGAGATCGATGAAGCCTGAGACGAGGGAGTATGACCGACCAGTTGTCGACCCGACAACGAAGCGGGCCAGGATTCTCCACGTTGCAGATTGGGTTCAAACACGTGCCTGATCTGCATAACCCCTGAAAAATGAATTACTTACATCACGGAGAGAACTGCAACTCGCACAGGCCGAAACGGTCACGAATCGGACATCCGACAAACTGGTAGTTGGCATCGCTTGGGAAGTGCCAATAATCAACTGCCGATGGTTGCGCCACCCCCGGGGCGACCAGAACAACTGCCGGAGGTAAGCCGAATGGCCCGAAAAGACGCAATCCTGCGACTTCACGAACAGCTTGTTGCGAAACGCGATGCTCTGCGATCTAAGTCGAATACAGACCGCAAATTGAATCGTACTACCAGCCGCGGTGGCGATGTAGGCGATGCAGCGTTGCGAGCTGAACACGCGGAAGTGAACAACCAGATTGCGGCTTTCGAAAGCCGTGAACTGGAGATGGTTGAGAAGGCAATTCTTCTCATCAAGTCGGGTCGGTATGGCAAGTGTGAAGTTTGCGACAAGTCCATCCCGATCCAGCGGCTGAGGGCCCTGCCTTTCACGCCGTTTTGTGTCTCCTGTCAGACGGAATTGGAGGAGTCTGGGGACTGGCCAGAGAAACTCTCGGCAGATTGGGAAACGGCTTGCGAATTTGAAGGCAAGATGTCACAGCGCGATTTGACTTTGAAGGATATTGATATCCCGAAGTAGTCGTCCCGCTGGTCACCAACCTTCACTCAGCATCTACAAACCAATCAACAGAGAACTCTCCCACGGTTAGTTGCCGCTCACCTAAGGATTTACGGCGAAGCGAGCGACGGACGCGAGCGGACCGATTCGGAGAGTTCTTGAATGCTCAGTACCAGACTTTCGTTCTGCGCGCTCGCCGCGACTCTGTTCTTCGGAGTCGTCACCGGTTCGTTCCTCGCCAATCGCGGCCTTAGTACGCCTGCCCACGCCGAAGCGACACAGCGGGCTCGTACTGACTTCAATGGCTCATCGCTTTTGGAAGGTAGCCAGCACATGTCGCGAGTTTCGTCTCGCGTCATGCCTGCCGTTGTTCATATTCAGGCAACACACGAAGCAGACGGTAAACGTGTCGAAGAAACCGGCTCCGGCGTCTTGATGACAATGCCGAACCGACGCGATGTCTTCATCCTCACCAACAGCCACGTCATTCGCGGGGCAGACTATGGTGACATCCACATTCAAACCGCCAACGGTCGCGCTCTCAACCCTTCACAAGTGCTGGAAGATCGAGCAACCGATATCGCCGTTCTGACCGTCCAGGGCACGGACTATCCGATCGCCCCATGGGGTGACAGTGACCAGGTCAACATTGGCAACATCGTTCTGGCAATGGGAAGCCCATTCGGCCTCAGTCGATCAGTCACCTTCGGCATCATCAGCGCTAAGGGGCGGAAGGACTTGAAGCTGGCATCGAATCCTGAGAACCGCGTGATCAATCAGGACTTCCTGCAAACAGACGCTGCCATCAATCCGGGCAATAGTGGCGGCCCGCTTGTCGACCTCAATGGACGCATCATTGGCATCAATACAGCCATCGCCTCAAACAGCGGCGGCAACGAAGGCATCGGCTTCAGTATTCCGATTAACCTGGTCCGACGCGTCGCCATGCAACTGCTGGAACACGGTCGAGTTCGCCGCGCTTACCTCGGAGTGGTTCTGGACCCGGGCTTCACATCAGACGACGCTCGTCAGGTTGGCCTGAAACGACTCTACGGTGCCCGTGTCAGTGGCATCAACGCCGCGACTCCCGCGTACAAAGCCGGACTAAGACTGAACGACATCGTTCTCTCGTTCAACGACATCGAGATCATGGACGAAAATCATCTGATCAACTTGGTAAGCCTGTCAGACGTTGGACGCCAAATTCGACTTATCGTCATCCGCAACGGTCAACGACTTCCACTACAGGTCGTGCTGACAGAACGTCCGCCACAACGACAGATCAGCCAAAAACCAGGCAAAGCCTCCATCCGCT
>JBGCDN010000646.1:0-32324 GCA_045105495.1 Planctomycetaceae bacterium | reverse complement strand
CTCGGCATCACAATGCCACCAGCGCACATGCAGAACGAAAACAGATCGCGTTCGCCCTTGGCCACAATCGAATAGTCTGCCGCGCCCAGCAACGTTAGGTATTCGTCTTTGCCGTACTTGAACTTGTTGATGTTCTCCTGCGGATGCTCAATGCGAACACCCAGCTGAAACGCCTTAGGTTCCATGGGAATTCCGGACGCATGCATCATCTCATACGTATCCCGCGCGCTGTGGCCGATTGCGAGGATGACGTGGCGGCTCTTCAGTTCGCCGGACGATGTGTTGATGCCGCAGACCTGGCCGTCTTCAATCTGGAACCCTTCGAAACGACAGCCGAACATATACTCGCCGCCCATGGCTTCAATCTTGCGACGGAAGTTGCGGCAGATCATCGGCAGCTTGTTACTGCCGAGGTGTGGCCGATGTTCGTAGACCAGCGATTCGCGTCCACCGCAATCAACGAAACGCTTTAGAACCCAATCGACATCTGGCCCCGTAATGCGGCACGTCAGTTTTCCATCGCTAAAACAACCGGCTCCACCTTCGCCGAACAGATAGTTGTTTTCCTGAGCAAAGTCGCCGCCTCGATCGAACGACCTGATTTCCGGAACGCGTTCTTTCACCGGCTGACCGCGTTCGATGATCAAAGGTCGATAGCCGCGTTCGGCCAGGTAAGAGCCAGCCAGCAGTCCTGCTGGCCCCGACCCAATGACAATTGGTCGTTCCGACATTGGTTGCGAACCGGGTGAAGGGTCTTCGAAGTGCGATGCATCGAACCGATCGATGTTTGAATTCGAAAGCACCCTGTCTGTAGCGGCACCGTCCGGTACATCGAAGGCAACCGAATAGACAAACTCCAGCCGATCCGGTTTCCGAGCGTCGAGGCTTCTCCGAAGAATTCGGAACCGCTGCAGGTCCGAATCAGAAACTCGGACTTTCCGCGCGACGGCATCTTTCAGCACATGCTCTGGTTCTTCAACACGAAGCCGGAGGTTGGTGATACGAAGTGTTTCGGTCATCAGTTTCTCTACAGAGAGAGTGGTTGCCCACGGAAAGACACGGGGCAGCTTTGAGGGTGGATCATGAAACAACAATGGCCACAATCCCGCCGCTGCGATTGAACGAGGCGAAGTCTGCAGAAAAACCGTACAAGCGGCCCAGACCTTACGACATAACGCTTCCAATGCACCAATCGCCACCGGACGCAACGCGGGGCGTTGCCATCGTCTGCGGTGGCCAAACATCCTATACTCTGCCGCCTCGCGAACACACGCACTGAGTTGCCCGAATGAGACATATAGGTTCACTGGAGTCTGAATCACACGCGCGATCGCTGTACAGTTATCTGGTGACACAGAAAATTCGGTGCATGGTCGAGGAAGAAGACGGCCAGTGGGCGGTTTGGATTTACGACGAAGATCAGGTCGAACAGGCTCGAGCCGAGCTGGCGGATTTTCGGAATGAACCGCAGGCGGCGAAGTACGCGGCTGCGGTTCGCGAAGCCAACAAGCTGAAAAAAGAGCAGGAAAAGAAGGTAAAAGCTGCTCAAAAACGGCAAGTCAACGTGCGAGCGCAATGGCAACGCCCGCTGACGTCTCGCGCGCCGGTCACGGTGGCATTGCTGGCAATCAGTATTCTGGTGTGTGTGTTGCTGAGCGATTTTCAGGGGCCGTGGGGACGAGGCTTGCTGTCGTTCGGCCCACGCCTGTGTAATCGGCCACAGGCTGAGTATCTGCTCGTTTCAGAAGTAAGTAGTTCTTTGCCAGAGATCCGGAGTGGTCAGATCTGGCGAATTTTCACGCCCATGTTCCTGCATTTCAGTTTGCTTCACATTCTGTTCAACATGATGTGGACGCGTGATTTGGGTTCAGCCATCGAGGCACGAATCGGTAGTTGGCGGTTCCTGGCCCTCGTGCTGTTTTGTGAAGCGTGTTCGATTTTGCTGGCCTGTCAGATAGAAGGCCCACGCGCTGGTGGTATGTCTGGTGTGCTGTTCGGACTATTTGGATACGCGTACATCAAGGGTCGGTTCCAGCCTGAACTTGGACTAGGCATTTCTTCCAACCTCGTATTTCTGTTGATGATGTGGTTGGCACTCGGGTTCTCAGGAACCCTCGGCAACGTCTCGAATTGGGGACACGTCTTCGGCATGCTAGGCGGTGCCATCTTCGCCTACGCACCGATTGCCATTCGCTCCATTCTGGGTCCGCCCGGGACGGAATAGGCGAACCGATTTAGCTCGGTGAACGCTCGATTTCCGTTTTGAATGGCTGTTGACTACCGCAGTGTTTACGCTGGTGTGTCCCCCCTCTTCTCACAAGAAGAACCACACCCACCATGCGCTCGACTGCTCTGATTCTTGCTCTCTTGTTTCCAGCCTCTGCTGTCGCTGACGAAACGATCCGTTCGCAAGCTGTTGTTGATTTGGCGTTGGATTCGAACGACCACGCCAAAGACGAACGCGGCAAGCATCCCGACACTGCGATCGTGAAAGGCAAACCGCAGCTCATTAGCAGTCCGTTTTGGAATCAGACCGGTAAGGCCCTGATACTGGATGCTGGTTCTCAGCAATATGTGTCAGTTCCCGACAGTCCGGACACCGATCGCGCTGATGGCGTCAGCATCAGCACGTTCTTTCTAAGCCTGCATCCGCTGGATGATCAAGCATTCCACGGACTGTTCGGCAAGCGAGGAACCAACGACGACGCACGTACAAACTATGGCATCAACTTCATGCCGGCCGGCGACCTGTTCCAGGTGTACTTGCACGACGGGCCTGGTTTCAAAGTTGTGCAATACGGTCTGAAGGACACCATTGGTTTTAGCAAATTGGTTCACCTGACAACGACGTACGAAGTCGCCGACGCACCGGGCGCGGACGCCGATGAAGATCGCGACGATGTTCGGATCCGACTGTTCGTGAACGGAAGAATCGTCAAGCCGAAAGTCAGCACAAACGGCTTCATCGTGGGTAATGACGCTTGGTTGACGGATATCGATCTGCAGAAATTTCTGAATGATGTGCCGTTGACGATCGGTAGTAGTTTCGGAAATAGCGAACTCACGTCTGGAGTCTACGACGAGTTCCTTGTGTTTGATCGCGCATTGTCTCCGGCGGAAGCAGGCAAGCTGTTTGTTGAACTCACTGGTTCGACGGCTGACCAAATCGCGAAACGTCAGAAGCAACAATTGCAGCAAACCAGCGCGAAGCCGACTGTTACGACGCTGCTACCTCGGGGGCTTCGAACGGGTGGGACGACTCGGGTAGTGCTGACCGGAGCCATGCTGAAGAATGCCGATATTCTGGTCGGTCGAGACCTTGGGACAGTGGCTGTTGTCGAATCTTCCGACAAGAAACTCGTTGCAGACATCGCTTTGCCAGCCGATGTGACACCGGGTTTTTACCCACTGCGAGCGTATGGTTCATCGGGTGTCAGCCCAGCAGTTGTGGTTGCTGTGGACCGGTTTGCGGAATCACTTGTGAAGTCGACAAGGCAGGAAAAGCCCACAAAGTTGCCGGGCGCATTTAGTGGTTCTCTTTCGGGAACGCAGGTCGCTCGCATCTGGTTCAATGGCCAAAAAGGACAGCGAATAGTTGCAGATGTTGAATCACGACGATTGGGTAGCACTCTCGACCCGGTTGTCGAAATTAAGAACGAACGCGGCACGCCAGTCGCCATCGAATGGCGTAAGCATGAACTGCATGGTGACACGCGAGCGGTAACACAGCTTCCCGAAGACGGCGTGTATTCCGTCGAACTCCACGATCTCGCCTACCGCGCGCCGGGACAGAGTCCGTTTCGGATTCGAGTTGGCGACTTGAAAGTAATTGATCGACTGGTGCCCACATCTTCCGGTCGACAACCTGTCCTTGCTGCTGTCGGAACAGGGCTCGCACCGAACAAGACGATCGCAGCAACGACGCGAAGGGGTTCCTTGCAACTCTCCGGTCAGGAACTGACGGATGGGCCATTGCCACCGGTCAGTCTGGCATCTGTTGAGATTAGCGAGACGAAGAAAACACCGGCGATTGATGCCACATTCAGCCAAGGGAAAGATCAAGACATTGTTGCCGTCAACGGAACCATCACTGGTGCGAATGAAACAGATCACTTCGATCTAAATGTGCAAGAACACGCGAAACTGTTCTTCACACTGAAGAGCCGATCGTTGGGTTCTCCACTGGACGGCGTGCTGCGAGTCTTCAACGGCAAGCAACAGTTAGCGTCGAAGGATACTGGCGGAACAGGTCGTGATATTGCCATCCCGGTCACAGTGCCAAAAGGTGCGAAGCAGTTGCGTGTTGCGATCTCCGATTTCACTAAGGCCGGTGGCCCAACACATGGCTACCGGTTGCTGGTTGGTCGAGCCGACCGCGTTGACTTCACGATCAGTGCGGAAGCCGGGGTGATTGAGGTACCAGAGAATGGTTCGAAAGTGCTGCGGCTGAATGTGACTCGCAACGGCGGTGGTTTTCGTTACGTGGGTCCGATCCGGTTGGCCATCGATGGAGACCGTGGTCTACAGATTTCGCCTTCCGAGTTACCAGCAGACACAGCGAACCGAGAAGCTTTTGTGGTTCTCACGAGAACACGCCCAACGCCTGATGCAGTGAAGCCAATCACGATCGTTGCCGAAACAGTAGAAGGGCCAACGGTTCGTAGGTCGATTCGAATTCCGACTGAAAATCCTGTGCTTACCAGTGAGAGCCGCAGTCTGATCGCTGCGGCGACATCAGCCCCAGTAACCGCAGCGATCAATATCGCTGGTGCTCCGCCAGTGCTGTATCGAGGCACCACCGCATCAATTCCCATTCAGGTCACATCGCTAACGGATGATCCCACCGGCACAATCCGGTTCAAACTGATGTCTACGGAGAAGCCGCGTGATAAAAAACCAGCTATTCGTCTGGAACCAAATCAGTTTGTGATGGGTAAGCAGTCAGCCATCAACCTGAAGCTTGTCGTGCCGTTTGACCAGGTAGATCCGACGGTAGATTTTGTCGTCGTGGGCGAGGCTGTCGACAACCCCTTTTCCGCAGTACCGAAGGCAATGCTGTATTCAGCTCCGATAAGTTTGATCGTTCGAAACCCGGTTCAGGTATCGGTCGCTGCAGCGTCTCTTAACGTGAAGCCGGAAGCGAATACCATAAAGGGAACACTCAAGCGTCAGCTGGATTTTGATGGCGTCGTAAAACTGACAATCGCTGGGCTACCGAAAGGGTACGTCGCCAAGCCAGTGGTTGTACCGACCGACCAAATAGCGTTCTCGATTCCGTTAACAGTTCTGAAAGACGCCGGGGTCGCTGCCGTGCCAAACGTCAACTTGCTTGTCCAATCGGAAGCGGGTTCTACCATCCACGCAAACGTCCCCTTGGCTCTCAAAGTTGTGAAGCAATGAACCTGAAAGAATGCAACGCGGTCGTAACCGGAGGCGGCGTTCGACTAGGCCGCGCGATGGCGATTGCTTTGGCGGAAGCGGGAGCCAATGTTGCGGTTCATTACAATTCGTCCGAAGGGCCCGCGAAAGAAGTGGCTGCCGAGGTCGAACGGCACGGAGTCAAAGCGGCACTTGTGCAGGCAGATCTGAGTGGCCCGGTTGAAGCTGCATCAACGATCTTCAAAGTAGCGCAACGGGAGCTCGGTCCCATCCATGTGCTGATTAATAGTGCTGCGATCTTTGAGCAATCGGATCTCTTATCGACGACGGAAGATCAGTGGGATCGCCATCAGACCATCAATTTGAAGGCTCCGTTTTTCGTGTCGCAGGCATTTGTGCGTCAACTGCCCGCTGACCAGCAAGGCCACATCATCAACATCGTCGATTGGCGAGGAACTCGGCCTCCTGCGGACTACATCGCCTACACGCCAACTAAGGTGGCGCTGGTCGGCTTAACCAAGAGTCTCGCTCAGAGTTTGGCGCCGCAGGTTCAGGTGAATGCGATTGCCCCGGGAGCAATTTTGCCCGGACCGCAGGAAACCGAAGAGCACTTTGAGGCACGGCGGACAGAGATACCCATGCGGCGAATTGGTGACCCCGCATTCATTTCGGATGCGATGTTGTATTTTCTTCGAAGTGAATTCGTCACCGGCGAAGTGATGCATGTGACAGGCGGCGAGTCACTCTAAGTCGCTCTTCGCGATGCTCGAATGCGAATCATGCGGCCTACCGGCACCGCCTGATCTCGAACGCTATTTTATTTTGACGACCAGTGCCGCCATGTCATCCTGATGTGGATGCCCGTTTGCAAACGAGACCACTTCGTCTCGAAGCTCTTGGATGATGCCACCTGCAGGCAGATTGATCGCCCCGCTGACAACAGCAAGAGTGCGTTCCATACCGAACAGTCCGCCATCCGACATGCAGGTCTCGCTGAAGCCATCCGTGACTACGAGCATTACATCGCCGCTGTTTAGTGCGACTGTTTCACTGGCAGCCGGAGCGTCCAGCACTTCGGCGATACCCAGCACGATGGTCATCGATGGAAGTTTTTCTACCTGACCATCCTGACGAATCACGTAGCCACAGTGACCTGCAGTTGCGTACTGCAGCGTATGATTCATGAGGTCGAACTGTGCAACAAACAGTGAGACGAAACGAGGAAACGCATCTTCCTCAACCAGTAGCGTCTCATTCACTCCCGACAGAATCTGGCAGGGATCAACGCCTTGTCGAGCGAGCAGGCGAAACGCGGTTCGAACCTGCAGCATGCTCAAAGCCGCCGGTAAGCCGTGCCCGCAAACGTCGCCAAGCGCAATGGCGAGTTTGTTGTCGGGGGTTGGGAAGAAGTCGTAGTAGTCGCCACACGCTCGCTCAGCCGACCAGACTGCTCCAGCGACATCAACGCCACTCAGATCTTTGATCTCCAGTGGGTAGAACGATTGCTGAATCTCGTGAGCCACCTGTAGGTCGTGTAGTACTCGGTCAGTTTCGCGTTCGGCAACAATCCGGCGGCCTCGTTCCACCGCGAAATGTGCGACTCTTGGAAGAGAAGAAGGAGGCGCCTGTCCCTTAACCACATAGTCCTGCGCGCCTTGCTGCAGGGCGGTGGAGGCGATGTTGAGGTGTTCCAAGCCGCTCAGGACGACAATCGGTGTGCCGTCCGCGACTTCTTTGATCTTCTGGAAGGTTGCTAAGCCTTCACTGTCTGGCAAATGCAGATCGGGGAAGATCAAGCCGGCTCCTTCATGCCGCCGTGCCTAATGGCGCCAGCCACTGTGACACTGTGTTCGACTTCGAACTTCATCGGCAACCCACGCCGAAGCGCACGGACGACGAATTCGGCGTCTGTTGGATCGTCCTCAACGATGAGGATTCTTAGGACGAATTCAGGCATAGACCTGGTGAATTATCTGTGACCTGAACTCATTCCGCGTGGGCATCAGATTGTTGTTGTTCCGAGGTACGGAAGATTAGACACGGCGACAAGATGTGACAATCTTTGTTCTCGTCACTTCGCTTCGAGTGGTTGATCCGCGTCGCGGGAAAGTGCTTTCAAGCACGCGACCAACAGTTTGACCTCTTTCGGGCTCAGCCCGAGTGGTTCCATGCGCGAGTCCAGACCCGGGTCATCGCGCGAGCCACCCTTGTTGTAGAACTCGACAACTTCGTGAAGTGTCTTGACGCTGCCGTCGTGCATGTAGGGAGCTGTAAGGGCGACTCCACGGAGCGTTGGTGTCTTGAACGCGAACTTGTCTTCGTCTTTGTTTGTGGCCTGAAATCGGCCCGTGTCTCTGGTCTTTGATCCGAACGAAATGCCCGTGTTGTGGAATTGCTCGTCGGAGTAGTTCACACCTGAGTGGCACTTCCAGCAGCCACCACGACTTTCGAATAACCAAAAACCTTGGCGTTCTTCAGCGTTCATGGCTGCGTGGTTCCCCATTTGGAACGCATCGATGGGAGAATTGCCGAGCAGCAGAGTCCGTTGAAACGCCGCCAATGCGCGACCAATGTTTTCTTTGCTGACCGTGTTGGACTCGCTACCGGCCGAGTCAGCAAACGCGGAGTCAAAAGCGGCGACCATTGTCTTATCGCCACGGAGTGTCTTCAGAAGATTCTCGAACGTGTTGCCGAGTTCAACTTCGTTGACGATTGGCTTGATCGCCTGTTCTTCCAGCGACACGGATCGGCCGTCCCAGAAGAACGTCGAACCAAACGCTCGGTTCAAGAGCGACGGTGCGTTGCGGGTTCCCTTCCGGCCTTTGATTCCCACGGCGATTGGTTCGGACGAAGCGAATCCATGATCCGGTCGGTGACACGTCGCACAGGCTACGGTTCCGTCAGCGGAAAGAACGGGATCGAAAAACAAGCGACGTCCTAGTTCAACTCGTTCGGCAGTGAGTGGATTGTCGGACGGTACTGGACGAGTAGCAGTCAGTCCGCGCGGCACGAATTTCACGTCCAGCTGTTGCGGTAGCGTATCTTTGGGCAGCGGAGGCGGTTGCTTATCGTTGGCTGATAAACCAGAACATGCCAATGTGATCGCAATTGCGACAAGGTAGTGCGGGGGCTTCATTCGCTTACGTCCTGTTGTTCAGCTTCGTTGATCAGACGATCTAGCAACGCATCTACGTAGTCTTCATCAAGGCCTCTGGAATTCATCCGAATCCGTCCGTTCGCGTCAATGATGATGATTCGCGGCCAGTCTTCGACTTGATACATGTGGGCGATAGGGCCTTTGACATCGCCGCCGTCCCAGAACGTTCGCCATGTCAGGGAGTGCTTCTTTTGAGCGGTCCGACAACGTTGCTCCGGGTCGCTGTTCACACCAATAAGCGCGAAGGGCCGATTGCGATATCGCCGTGTAATCTGTCGTTCGTACGGATACATCGCGCGGCACGCGGGGCACCAGTCGCCCCAGAATCGCAGCATGACGACTTTGCCGTTGTAATCGGAAAGGCTGAAGACCTGCCCGTCAGCATCACGACCAGTGGTCGGTGGAGCTTCGCAGCCAATCGCCAGGTTCTTGAAGTAATACAGAGCCTCTTCTGCCGCTGCGCTAAACGTGGTGCTCTTAAACTTCAGCTTGCCGTACTTCTTCTGAAGGTGTCTCAGCGTGACTTCGCAGTCTTCGACGCGACGGTTGTTACCGAGGTATTCAGCAAAATGCAGTAGCACTAAGCCTTTCAAGCGAGGCTCTGATTGTTCTCGAGCCGCACCGAGAAATGATGGTTCGAGGTCCAGCAATTTCGTGTTGGACATCAGTGGCAAGACTCGCCGAATGGTGTCTGAACCAAGGTGGGGCTGCAGCAACTTATTCGCAGACTGACTGGTTCTCTCCACCAGTCTGAGCCGTACCTTCGTGTCGGTGCTGTCTTTGAAATCGGAAACAAACGACTCCCACAGCCGCTCATAGGCACTCGCCAACTGCCGGGGAGAAACGTCAGGCTCGGCCTCCTGAGCCGCGCAGATTCCGCTCATTAAGGCCATCAGGCACATCGTTCGCATTCCAGACTCCCTCAGGTTCTAACTTCCTGCGTCAGTGGCAAACGGCACAATCGAAATAGCTTCCCCAGCATGACACAGTGTACGCCACAAATGTTGCGATTACCGCTCCGACGACGTGATGTATCGACTGTGCGGGTTGTACCAGTTGTTTTGGGGAAAGGATTTTTGTGGGAACCATTGATTGTACTGCGCCGAACGAAAGATCGGACAAGTACTTCTGCGCCGAAGCAGTCGTATCCAGCTGGATGGCAAGGACGACCCACATGCGGTTCTCAAAAAGTCACAATCACTCACTTCCGTTTCTCGCGTTGTCTGTCGTGGCAACCATGGCGATCAGTGGATGTTACGCTCCATTGACATCGCCGGGAATCGCGGCCCGGGACCTTCCGGAAGAATTCCGCTTTCCGGTTCGGTCGAATCGTAATCGACTTAACCTAGCCGAGCTGACGATTCCGCAGCGAGCCGGCCAGGTAGGGCCCGGCGATCTGTTGTCTGTGCATGTTCACGGATTGAGTGAAGAACCAACAAGCGAGCCACTACAGGTTCGAGTGTTGGAAGATGGAACCATCGACCTGCCGCTGATCGGCAGCGTCTCTGTTGCCGGCCGTACGCTTCCACGTGTTCGAGACGAATTGGTTCGAGCCTACAAGAGAGGCAAGTTCCTTGAATCAGCCCAGGTCAGCGTTCAAATGATTGAGGTTGCGACCGTGCAAGTCGTTGTCATCGGAGAAGTTCAGACACCTGGCGTCTACACAATGCCTCGCAATCAAGCCGACGTTGGCCGCGCGTTGGCGTTGGCTGGTGGCATGACTGACTTCGCGGGTGAGTCTGTTGAGGTTCACAGTAACTCTCAGTCGCTGTTCAATTCTCACGCAGCCAACTTGAACTCACCATCGTATATATCGCCGGCACCGAGCGACTATGTTGATGAAGACGACAGCTCAAGTGGTGCTGGCCTCCAGCGGCCGCCGGTTCCTCCACGACCTGATTCTGAAGATCGCAGTCTCGAGGGGCCTGATGACGACGCAGCTGACGAACTTGAATCTTTGGATATTCCCGAAGTCAGACGTAGCTCAACAAGTTGGATTCAACAGGTTTCCTACGAGCCTGAGTCCGACGAATTGAGCTTTGAAGAAATGTTTGGCGGACACTCGATTCCATCTGCGAAACCAAAGCGAAGAAGGCCACGGCGAAGAGAACCAGCACCGGTGGTTCAAGCCGTTGGGACCAACCTCACGGCAGGTGACGCGATTCGTCCTACGAATGGCATCTTGTCAACGACGGTTGCGAAGCACTTCCTACCGACCAGCCGTGCCGCTCAAAACAAAACAACAGTCACTGCGATCCCCCTATTGCGTTCTCGTCCCGAGGCCCCGGAACCATCGGCGCCAGAGCCGGGCTTTCGCTATGCGAGTGAACCGCATCAAGAGCCAATCGCACCTCAGCCTGAAGCGTTCTCGATGGGAGAACCGGTTCATACCTGCATTCCACTTGTTGGCTCGGATGTGCGACCGTTAAGCCCGGAAGAAGTCCGATTGCACGATGGCGACGTTCTGACTGTTCCAAGAATGACCGACGACGTGTTCTATATCGTTGGGCCACTTAACAACACGAACCGAACATCCTTCAACGTTGGCAACCGAGATCTTCGAGAGATCGGAACCGGGTTCATCATACCGCGGAATCGCGACATTGATGTGATTACGGGCGTCGCCATGGCCGGGTACATTGACCCGATTAACTCGCCGACGACTGTGAGTGTTCATCGTCGACTGGAAGACGGCAGATCGTTGCTGATTAAAGTTAACCTAATTGAAGCTCGGTACGATCGTCGCGAGACCGTCATGCTGCGACCAGGTGACATCGTCTATCTCAACCCAGACGCTGCTTGGTGGAGTCGACGGTACTTTGATCAAGTCGCTCCAGATCTGTTCCGATTGCCATGGCGATTCTGGACTCAAAACTGGATCCTCGGTTCATCCCGATCGTCTGCTCTGTAGGCGATGAAAAGCAACCGAAGCAAGGTTCGGACGGGAGCGCCTGTGCTGCGGGCGGTCTTGCTGCATCTGCAGGGTTGCCGCTACGACAATGATGGTGGCGGCGTTTCGGTTCGATCAGAATCAAGAAACGCCTGAAGCATCAGTTGCGCGGCGACCATGTCGATTCGAGCCTTCCGCTTGTCGCGCGATAAGCCGGCAGCGGCCATGGCGGAATCAGCTTGCTTGCTGGTGAACCTCTCGTCGTGATAGACGATTGGCAAACCAAGAGCGGTGGCAACCTCAGTTCCAAACTGCCGCGCGAGTTTGGCTTTCTCGCCTTCGTCGCCGCTCATGTGAACGGGAAGCCCGACGACCAAGCCGGTCGCGGCATACTCTTCAGCAATTCCCTTGAGATGCCGGATGATTGAATGGTCCTGCTGCAGGACCTTCAAGGGAGTTCCAATAGACTGACCACTGTCGCAGACGGCGACGCCAACTCTTTTGCTACCGTAGTCGAGGCCGACCAAGCAGCCATGGGTGGGGAATTCTGACGATGAGTTCAAAACACTGTTCTTTCCGAGACCACAATTGTGGTTGCAGTCAGGCGGATCGGCTAGCCTAGGTTGCAACTGCTTCGAGGAGATCGAGTTGGTTCGATCGCAACAAGCTTAGCAAGCGAGGTCGGTAGACGGTGACGGATTCGACATCGTCCATGGGCTGGAAATCAGTAGGGTTTTGGTCGCCAACATCAGATGGAGGAATTGACCAGCCTTCATCTTCTGACCACCCCAGTGTGAGCGTTACATCGCTGCCGGAGTTTGCCACATGTAACCAGGTCATGCTTTGATCAGAGAACCCGACGGGCAGATACACATCTGCTTCTGAAGAAACTCTGGCTACCCACTGCTCCAGCAGGCTTGCCATGACTTTCGCAGCTTTCGCCGGCGATTCATCGTTTGGTGCGACATGCGGGTCGAGCGTGAAGTAGTACGAATCTTCCTTCTGTTCCGCTGGTCCGAACGAAAGCACAACGTCACCATGAGGTGAGTCGTTCTTGTTGAGTGTCAGCCAGATAATCCGTGCCACGCTGTGCTCCTGAGTGCTTGGTCAGCCAATTTGATCGGACGCTTTAGATTGCGTCAACGTCAGCCGCCAACGCTATTCGCGGATGCGTCCTTTGGCCAAGGCCTCAGCTACCTGTGCCCGCATTTCTTCACTGTCAGCATAGACGTCTGGTCTGTTTTCAGACGCCTTGCGACGTCGTTGAACCTTTACGATTCTTCCGTCGTTCCATAGCGGCATCAGATAATCTTTGCCTGCCTCAACCGCCACTTCGTTTAGGTTGACGATGTTGATGGATGACTCGTCTGGCTGCTTGCCGCTCCAGACTTTGGTGATCTCCACCAGCTTCTTGTCGCGATCCACAACGCGAGCTGTGACCATCAGGTCAGCGCGGCGGACTTGTACATGGTTCACGACAACCAGTTTGGGGACCTGCGTGAAACCCGCGAGAATTAGCATCCAAGCCGCGAGCGCAATGGCAGTGCAAATCAAAAGGCCCTTGCGTTTGCGAGGTTCGGCGTCCGGTTGCGATGAATCCGTCATGAGTTACCAACCGAGCGCCGCTGCCGTGCTACGCCTTGAATGCTTCAGAGCAGTCAATCTTGTAAGTGCCGTCGAGTGCTTTTGAGAACTGGTAGACATCGATGAAATCACTTAAGTGATCGCGATCGGTCTTTCGCATCTCGCCGCGTTCGACAAGTTCGAAAACCACGCGACCAAAGTCTTCTGTGGATGTGATTCCCCACCCCTTGAAGACTGTTTGAGCCATTAGCCCAAAGTCTTTCAGAGCCAATCGGCGGATGCCTTCCAGAAGTTCTTTTCCGGAAATGTGTGCATCTGTGGCGTTGTCGGTGTCAGTCGTTCGCCCCAAAGTCTGCTGCGTATAACGCAACGCCGCGAAGATGAACTGGTACGCGTTGGGGTGATATTTTAGCTGAGGAGTCGCAGTTGTCGGCATAGAATCCAATCCCGCTGGACGTGGATTAAGAAGGCAAATCCGTCGCCATCCGCTAACAATAAACAGACAGCTGACTCGCGTGAAGAGTCATCCGCTGTTTTCGTCTTTCCCGTCAACCTTTGGCGCTTCCGAGGCGGCACTGTTTGACTTGTCTGTATCGTCTTTCTTGCCGGCCTTGCTTCCGGATGCCTTGCTAACCACGGTAAGAATTTCGCCAGAACCAACAATCGCCCGGCGTCCCCCTTCCATCGACAGAACTACTTTCCTTGCAAGAACTTCCTGTCCGATGACACGACCTTGCCCTTCTTTGGTAACGACTGTTGAACCCATTGACGGTAGTTCACGTCGGTATTCCGTGTAGGTGTCGTATTCGTAGCGAAGACAGCACTTTAGGCGTCCACATCGACCTGAAATCTTGTTCGGATCGAGCGTCGCTTTTTGCAGCTTCGCCATCTTCATTGAAACCGGCGGCATCTCCTGAAGGTGCGTGTTACAGCAAACTGGCTTGCCACAATCGCCGTAGTCTGCGAGGAGTTTCGCTTCATCGCGAACGCCAATGTGCCGCATCTCAATGCGCGTCTTGAAGTGTCGCGCGAGGTCTTTGACGAGTTCTCGAAAGTCGACGCGTTGTTCGGCAAGGTAATAGAAAATCAGGCGTTCGCCGCCGAAAATCTGCTCCACGTCTACCAACTGCATCTGCAAGCTGCGTTCAGTGATCATCGCCGAACCGACTTCGAAGTGCTCGGTTTCTTTCGTCATCACCTCGTCACGCGAGCGACGATCTTCGTCTGAGACTTCTCTAAGAATTCTGCCGGGATTGTCTGATTGCTTCAGGTACTCACGCGTTCGCTTTGTGCCAGCGCATAAGATTTCGCCCCACTCGACACCTCGATTCGAACGCACAACGACTTCATCGCCGCGAACGTACGAGTCTCTTGCTCTCGCTGTAAATTCGCCGACCTTTCGCATAGTTCCGTAACGCACGACGTATGCATCGAACTTCGGCGCAGGTGGCTGTGTCTGTTGGCTTGTTGGTTCAGATTCCTCAGGATCGCTCATTCGCCCATTGTCGGTATCGTTCGGCGTGCGCCAAGGGTTGTCCGTGTTTGGAATCGAACGAATGTTTGTAGAACCAGTTTCAATGCTGCACGTAGAATCGACGCGAATATCCGACAAAGAGGCGAAGGGAGCCAGTTTTGAGCGAAACTGATGAACACGGTGACTTCCGGATTGTCATGCCGCCGGATACCTGTTCGTACCTGCCGGATGAGGTTTCGTCGCTCGAGTATCGCATTTCGAACACAATGACTGCCGAGCGGTTCGAAGAGCTGTTGGCTCGAGGCTGGCGTCGTTTTGCGAATTACTATTTTCGTCCGGCCTGTCCGAACTGCCGCAAGTGTCGCAGTCTTCGAGTTGATGTTGCGTCGTTTAAGCCGACGAAAAGCCAACGACGAGCCATGAAGAAAGGCGAAGGAGTTGAACTCCAGGTTCGCCGACCGACGGCGACGTCTGAACACATTGATCTATTCAACCGCTATCACGCTGATATGCACCAGCGGCGTGACTGGCCGCATCGGGAGATCACTGCAGAAGAATACGTCGACGGATTCCTCGGGTACGCCGCCTTCGGTCGCGAATACGTCTACTACTACCAAGGCGAACTGATTGCAGTGGGGCTGATTGACGAAACCCCAAACGCTTCTTCCAGCGCGTACTTTTATCACGCACCGGAGTGGCGTGATAAATCCATCGGAACGTTTTCGATGGTCAGAGAATTGGAAGTCGCCAAAGCGGCTGGGCGTTCCTACCACTACCTTGGGTATTGGATTCGAGAATGCGGTTCAATGGCTTACAAGAATCGATATGGTCCGCACGAACTGTTGGCACAATACATCGGTGACCATGAACAGCCTGAGTGGTCTCGGCCAACTCATGAATGAAAGAAACAAGCCTCGGTAAGAACCGAGGCTTGTTTTTGACTAGCGTAAGTCATCGAGGTTGAGGACGTTGAAGGGTCACGCAGCGGCGGCTCGACGATAGCCGAGTTCGCCCATCACACTGAGAACCTCGTCGTAACTTGGGATCTTACGCCCTTGAGTCTCCAGCATGCTGCGGACTGTACCGACAAACTCGCGAGCTTGGCTTTGGATGTCCATCTGGTCTTCGCGTGCGTATCCGAGTCCAAGAAGAACTGCGAAGACCTCACCAGGATTGGTTACAGCAGCCGCTTTCAATCGTTCACGAAGCTTGATTGCTCGCATGAGATCCACGGCTTCAGCGGTATAAGGTTGAGGTGCAAGTTTCGTCTGACGACGTGTGTTGAGTTTCACTGTGATAGCCATGGGAGGCCTCCTTCATCTATTCGAAGATCAGGCCGTGATGCTTGTTGGCACCACGACCTGGTTTATTCATACTGGTCAGCGATTAGTCGTCGCCCAGAAGCTTCTCACGCAGGCGGGCGATGCGATTCTGAATCTGCTGAGACAGGTTTGCATCGGCTTCTGCCTGAGCTCTTTCACGCTCAGCGAACCAGACATCTTCCGTCATCAATTCCGAGCCATCTGTCGTGGTTGCGGTTGAACGCATGCGGCCTTGTTCGTCCAGCTCCATTTCTGTGCTGATAGACGCAATGTTGTTGTCCGCGAGACTCTGAAGTTCTCCCTCTTCGAGAATGGCGTCGCCGTCATCGACCCAGACGGCCAGGTTGTCCATCTCTTCGCCTGAGATCTGACCGTCTGCATTGACGTCATGCTCCGCCAGAGCTTCGTAGCCATGTTCGAACTGACCGCCAAGGTCTCCGAACAATGCCGATCCATCGATCTCACCGTTTGGTCCAATCAGAGTCGTATCGACCAGAATGCCGTCGCCGCTTCCTGCGAACCATTCGATTTCGTCCATGACTCCATCAGCATCAATGTCGAACTGAACCGTCTCGCCGACTTCGCTTCGGAAGGAATCCTTCGCGGTATGCTCACCGGTGGTTTCGATTTCGCCTGAGCCATCGAGATCCAGAGCGATTGGTGAGTTGTAGTCGACGTCGAAGACCTGAAGGCCGAAGCTGGTTTCAAGCTCGTTGCCGTCTTCGTCGCAAACACTGAAGCTAAACGGTTGGTAGGCACTGCCCGACGACCAGTTCGCACCGCTGTAGTCTTCGGTTGCCTGAATGAAGACATCTGGAGCCGCCTTGTGGCCGTCGTAGTGCCATGCTTCGCCCTTCTCTGTGTAGATCTGCATTGTCAGCAGGCCTGTATCAGGATCAAAGCTCTTTACTTCCCACCCAAAGCTTCCCGGTGCATCTGCTCCACCGCGTTCTTCGTCTTGTCCATCGACGAAGAAGGAGTCAGCGAAGTTCAGCTTGTAGGTCAGATTGTCACCATCACCATCCAAAACACTGTGTGACAAATCGAAAGTAACCTCACGCCCTTCACCGTGGTTGTAGGCTCCGCTAACAATCATTTTCTGGTCTGCAACAACAACCGGTTCGGTGTCCGTATCACCAGAAACACAGACAGTCACAGTTGTGGTGTCGGTCCCGCCGTTGCCGTCATCGACCGTGTACTTGATTGTGGTGAGGCGAGTCTCGCCATCATTGAGATCGTCGAAGTCGCTGCCTGAGTCGAACGTCAGGCTGCCATCAGCATCGATCGTGAAGGTACCACCGTTGCTGCCGTCGACTGGAGAGCCAACGCTTGCGGTATCACCATTCACAGCAGCGACCACAAGGTCGTCGCCATTTGGATCGGTGTCGTTGTCCAGAACGTCGCCTGAAACAGATTCGCCCTCACCGACAACAAAGCTGTCAGCACTGGCAACTGCATCGTTGGCTTCGACTAGTTCACAATCGGCATCCTGATTTGCCGTATCGAACCAGCCTTGGCTGTCGAAGTTCCACGAGTCGAGATACCCATCAGCACCGTAGTTGGTTTGCAGGCCTTCCATCGGGTGGAGCCACATGCCAATCTTTTCGTCGAACGCGACGCCCGTCCAGGCTTCGCCATCGCTGTGGCTCTGCAGTTCTGTCGCATCCATTGTGAAACAGAAAACCTTGTTCCCGGCCTTATCAGTCGTGACCTCGATCCCGGAAAACGGACTGTCACCATTCAATGATGATGCCAACGGCGTGTCCTGGAATGAGCTGAAGTTGTTCTCGCCATTGTAGTTGTAGGCAGTCACAACCGGCTCCCTTCCTGAATTGTCGAAGTAGAACAACGCCATTTCGTCGCCGTTGCCCTTCGGGTTCGGGCCATCGTTGATGGCCAGTGTGAATCCATCCGTGTCACCGTCGATCACCATCTTGAACGAAAACTCGTTCGTGGTTTCGTTGAACGTTGTGGTTACCCGTTGGATGTCGCCGCCGTTTTCACTACCGGGAGGTTCGATCACATCGTAGGTGAAGACCTTCTCTGGTTCTGGAACCGGTTCTTCGCCAACTTCAATACAGACCTCTGCGGTGTCGGTTCCACCTTCGCCGTCATCGACGGTGTAGGTGAAAGTGTCGAGCCCACTAAAGCCGTCGTTTGGCGTGTACTCATAAGTGCCGTCCGGGTTCAGAACGAGTGTTCCGTTAGACGGAGCACTTTCCAGAGTAACCGTCAGGCTGTCACCGTCAGCGTCACTATCGTTGTCCAACACATTGCCTGTGGCCGGGCTGTTGTAGTCAGTCTGAACTTTGTCATCGACCGCATCTGGATCGACGTTCGGCTTCTCACCAACGGTGATGCAAACCTCAGCGATGTCTGTACCGCCGTTGCCGTCATCAACTTGGTATTCAAACGTGTCGTCGCCACTGAATCCATTGTTTGGCGTGTAGTCGAATGTTCCATCAGGGTTGAGGATCAAGGTTCCGTTACTTGGTCCGGACACCAGTGTGACGGTTAGGTCGTCGCCGTCTGGATCGCTGTCATTGCCAACCACAGAATCAGATACCGTCGCACCGAAGTCTGTTTCAAACTTGTCTTTGACGGCATCCGGTCCTTCATTCGGCTTCTCGCCAACCGTGATGCAGACCTCGGCGATGTCTGTTCCGCCGTTGCCGTCGCTGACTTCGTATTCGAACACGTCAGTGCCGCTGAAGCCTGGTTTTGGCGTGTAGACGAACGAACCATCTGCTTCCAAGATCACAGAACCGTTCGCAGGTTGTGTAACCAACTTGGCTTTGAGCGTGTCTCCATCCGGATCGACGTCGTTCCCCAACGCGTTTCCTTCGACGGCAGATTCATAGTCTGTTTCAACTTTATCATCGATGGCATCTGGCCCTTCATTCGGCTTGGGCGCTACCGTGATGCAGACCTCTGCGGTGTCCGTGCCACCATTCCCATCATCGATTTGGTACTCAAAGATATCGACGCCACTGAATCCATTCGCCGGTAGGTATTCGAACGAACCATCCGGGTTCAGTGTGACAGAACCGTTCTCTGGTTCGCTGAGAAGCTTGACGGTCAGATGATCGCCATCCGGGTCAACGTCGTTATCGAGAACATTTCCGTCAACTACGGTTTGATATGCTGTCTCGACCTTATCGTTCTTAGCGTCCGGTCCCTCGTTTGGTTTCTCGCCGACCGTGATGCAGACCTCGGCGATGTCGGTTCCGCCATTGCCGTCGTCAATCTGGTATTCAAAGGTGTCGTCGCCGCTGAATCCATCGTTTGGTGTGTAGTCGAATGTGCCGTCAGGATTGAGAACCAAGGTTCCGTTACCTGGTTCGGATACCAACGTGACCGTTAGGTCATCGCCGTCTGGATCGCTGTCATTGCCAACGACAGAATCAGATACCGTCTCGCCATAATTGGTTTGGAACTTATCTTTAACAGCATCCGGTCCTTCGTTCGGCTTCTCACCCACTGTGATGCAGACTTCAGCAACGTCTGTTCCACCGTTGCCATCATCGACGGTGTAGGTGAATGTGTCTTGCCCGCTGAAGCCTTCGTTCGGAGTGTATTCGTAAGTGCCGTCAGCGTAGAGAACCAAGTTGCCGTTCGACGGGCCCTCATCGAGTGTCACAAATAGCTCATCACCGTCCGGGTCAGCATCGTTGTCCAGAACGTTGCCACCAACCGTGGTCGCGTAAGCTGTTTCGACCTTGTCATCCTGAGCGTTTGGTCCTTCGTTTGGCTTTTCACCAACCGTGATGCAAACCTCGGCAGTGTCTGTGCCACCGCGTCCATCATCGACCTGATACTCGAAGGTGTCTTCCCCACTGAAGCCATCGTTTGGGGTGTACTTGAAGGTTCCGTCCGCGTTTAAGCTCAGCGTTCCAAACTCTGGTGGTGTCACCAGAGTTACGGTGAGGTCATCGCCATCGGGATCTGTATCGTTGTCGAGGACATTGCCATCAAAGGCAGTGTTGAACGGTGTGTCTGCTTTGTCATCAGCGGCATCTGGCCCTTCGTTTGGCTTTTCGCCAACTTCGATGCAGACCTCAGCAACGTCTGTTCCACCATTGCCATCATCGACGGTGTAGGTGAATGTGTCTTGCCCGCTGAAGCCTTCGTTCGGTGTGTACTCGTAGGTACCGTCAGCGTAGAGAACCACGTTGCCATTCGACGGCCCCGTCTCCAGTGCGACGGTTAGCTGATCGCCATCCGGGTCAGCGTCGTTGTCCAAAACATTGCCGCCAATTGTGGTCGCGTAGGCCGTTTCGACCTTGTCGTCCTGAGCATCCGGCCCTTCATTCGGCTTCTCGCCAACAGTGACACAAACCTCGGCGATGTCTGTTCCGCCGTTGCCATCGTCAATCTGGTATTCAAAGGTGTCGTCGCCGCTGAATCCATCGTTCGGCGTGTAGTCGAATGTGCCGTCAGGATTGAGAACCAAGGTTCCATTGCCCGGCCCAGACACCAATGTAACGGTCAGTTCATCACCGTCAGGATCGCTGTCGTTGCCAACGACAGAATCAGAAACCGTTGCACCGTATTCCGTTTCAAACTTGTCTTTAACTGCATCCGGTCCTTCGTTTGGCTTCTCGCCGACCTCGATGCAGACTTCAGCAACGTCTGTTCCACCGTTGCCATCATCGATGGTGTAAGTGAATGTATCTTGCCCGCTGAAACCTTCGTTCGGTGTGTATTCGTAGGTGCCGTCAGCGTAGAGAACCAAGTTGCCGTTCGACGGGCCAGTCTCGAGTGAGACCGTCAGTTGATCGCCATCCGGGTCGGCGTCATTGTCCAAAACGTTGCCACCAACTGTGGTCGCGTAGGCCGTTTCGACTTTGTCATCAGTCGCGTCAGGAATTCCGTTCTCCCCACCTTTGCCACCGTCTGTCAGCGAGACATTTGAGATAAACGTTTCCGCATGCCTGTTGCCGAAGCCAGCAAGTTCGCTGGTGAATGCTTCACCGAAATCGTGTTCAGCAGCGACATCGCCATCGAACACCACGCAAACGTTGCTGCCATCCACAACAACGTTCAGATTCGTCAACTGGTCTTCGGCAATGTCATCGACGGCGATGTGAGCATAGTCAGTCCAGCGACCTTCTTTTCTTTCGCCAATCACCCAGTCATCACACTGCGTTCGACTGCCTGCATACTTGAAGTTCTTCTCATCCACATAATCGAAGATGTAGAAGACATTCGCACCCTTTCGACCGCTAACGGTTTCGAAATCAAAGTCGACCGTGTACGCCTCGCTCACTTCGAGTGACTCGTCGAGATCAATCACCAGGCCCCGACCATCGCTAAACAGTCTGGTGCGACCATCAACTTCTGAAACAGACGGAATATCCGCGTTCGGATCGTCCGCTGCACCTTCGCCGTAGATGATTTCGTCAGAACCATCTGTGATGGTCATGTTTTCGAAGAAGCTATCCGCGTTTCGGTTAGCGACACCAAACACGTCGCTGTCGAATTTCTCATCAAACTCGTGAACAACCTGAAGTTCACCATCTTCGAACAAACAAACTTCTCGGCCTCGGAGAACCTTAATCTCAATACTTGTCGGAGCATCCTCGTCGATACTGTCGACAGGCAATTTTGCAAGGTCATTCCACCGACCCTCAACGCGCTCACCGATTACCCAGTCGTCAGCTTCTGCTCGAGCACCTGCGTACTTGAAGTTGCGTTTGTCTACGTAGTCGAAGATGTAGAAGAAGTTTGAACCAGCTTCAGTACTGGCTGCTTCGACTTCAAACTCGACGGAGTAGTTGTTCGGGATCTCGATGTCTTTCTCAAGATCCATCACCAGTCCGCGACCGACAGAATACAACCGAGTCCGACCATCTTCGTCGACAGTTACGTCGTCAATATCTTCGCTATCTGCATATCGACCTTCACCAGTCGTGATGCCGAAATCGTCAGGCGTCTCTCCGTCTTCGCCAGAACCAGTGTCTTCATCGACGTCAAGCGAAGCGTAAGCGCCCTCGCCTTCCGAGAAGAGATCCGGCCCCGCATCTTCGCTGGGTCCTTCTACGATCGCATCCACTGCTTCGTTGATTTCAACTTCATCAACGACCAACGCCTCGTCATCAACGTCTGCGTCGAGCGCCGTCGCAGACAGCAGAATTCGAGGCTCGAGAGTCTTCGGATTCAGTGCAGCAGGCTTCTTGTTCTTATTGTTAGTCATTGTTTTCTCTGGCGAGTGAAGTTGAAGAAATGTGGCGGCCCTAATCAGTTCGATCGCTATCTGGCAACGAGGTTTGGTGACTCGTTGTGGAAGTGAGCGAACTCGTTCGAGGCGATCTCGCCGTCAAACAGAACCGTAAAGCCGGCTGGCAACCGACCACTGGAATTTTCGATTTCGAAGACACAGCGAAACGTCTTCGTCGCCGGGTCAATTACCGGCTCCCGCGACAGCAATCGCGCGGGGATTGGTTCATCAATGGGGGCAGACGCGTTCAGGATGTATTGGTCTCCCGGCGTCAGGGTGTTGAAGTGCCGCAGCTCTGCAAACAGTTCAACGCGAAGCTTGCTGAGGTTCGCGATGGTGATAATCGGAAGCGTTCGAACCAGCGATGACCCCTGCTGAGTACTAATCCGAACGACGACTCCGTCAAACGGTGCTTTGAGATACAGCTGCTGCAACCGCTGTTGTTCCACTTCAAGTGTGTGCTTTGCCTGCCGGTTCGCCTGGCGAGCTCGTTCGACATCAGCCTTCGCACGGTCGACAGCGGCTTTCGCGCGATCTAATTCGACTTCGGCAAGAGCGCGGCGATCGGGGACGCTTAGCAATCGTCCAAGCTCTGCTTCAGCGAGACGAAGATCTACGTGGGCCAAATTCACTTCAGCCGGGCCAGCGGCCGCTTCAGCAACACGAACGTTTGCCTGTGCCATGGCGTCGTCGAACCTTGCGAGCACTTGACCCGCTCTCACAAACTGACCTTCTCGAACCGAAATTTCGGCGAGAATGCCATCGATCGGAGCCAACAGTTCAACGCGCTGTGCTGGTTCTGAAATGCCTGGCAGTCCTTCAGGCAGTGGCGGTAGATTCCGCTGCTGCACATCTTGCTGATGCACCTCAGTCATTGGGGGTGCAACAGTCGGTCGAATGGGACGACTATCAGTTTGTGGCTGTACGAACACCGTCCCTGCAAGAAGGCAGGCGTAGATTCCGCGCATAGTACTTTGCTCCAAGAGGCCCGCCGAAACCTAGGTTCGAGCGAACAGCGGAGCGGCGGTTTCTGCCGGTAGACGGCTTCAAGCGAGGAAAGCCTGCCAGGCTTCCGCACATTTGTGGTCTGTGCGGGTTTTGCGAGAAACGTTGAGTTTGCCGGTCATCCGCAACCGATGCTTCGATAGGGGCCAGCAGCGCACAGTGAAGTGACTTAGGGGCAGGTTCAATCGTGGTCCATTCTTGGAAGCACGCGACATTTGCAGTTCTCATTGCCGTCCTTGGTAATGGTTGCGCTGTCGGTCCGGACTTTCAGAGCCCTCAGTTGCCATTCACGCTTTCCGGCTTCGCTGCGAACCAAGATCCAGATGCCGAACCAACAATCGACGAATTCTCGGGGCACGCTGACCACTGGTGGGCGAACCTTAACGATCCGCTTCTCGCAGAGCTGATTGTCTCTGCCTGCGACCAAAACCCGGGACTGCAGGAAGCCCTGGCCCGCGTTTCTCAAGCTCGCTCGCAACGCGAAGTGACAATTGGCGGACTGTGGCCGCAAGCTTCGACCGAAGTCGGCTACGCCCGTCGACGAATCGCCCCGGGGTCAAGTGGTCAGGAAGGTCGCCGATCGGGCGACGCTTTCGACTCGTTCAGAAATTCTTTTCGAGCCTCGTGGGAAATCGATTTGTTTGGCCGTTTGCAGCGTCAAGTCGAAGCGTCGGACGCTCGCGCCCATGGAGCGATGGAAGACTACCGAGGCGTAGTTGTCTCGCTGATGGCCGATATCGCGACAAACTATGTTGAGCTTCGGGTGCTGCAGCATCGGCTGTCGATCGCACGGGAGAACCTGAAGGTTCAATCCGCCAACATGCAGATGGCAGACACTCGACAAAAGGCAGGACTCGTTGGACTCCTCGACGTGAAGCAGGCCGAGACCGTTGTCAGCACAACAGAGTCCCTCATTCCTTCACTGGAACAAGAAATTCGATTGCGACTGAACCGACTGGCCACACTAGCCGGAAGACCTCCGTCCCAGGACTTCTATGCCCGAATTGGAGCCGGACCGGTTCCCTCGCCAGCGGTTGGAATTGGAACAGGCATTCCAGCGCAGTTAGTCCAGCAGCGACCAGACATTCGCCGCGCAGAAAGAGACCTGCATGCAGCGACTGCAGACATTGGTGCGGCTGTCGGCGATTTGTATCCACAGATTTCGCTGGTCGGCAGCCCTTCGTTCGATACGTCGCTGTTTAGCAACTGGTACAGAAGTCAGAGCTTTGGCTATTCCGTCGGGCCGACCGTCCGCTGGAACATTTTCCAAATGGGCCGTTTGCTTAATACGGTCGCAGCTCAGGAAGCCGCCCGAGACCAGGCCGAGTTTCGTTTTCGCAACCGTGTCTTGAACGCGATTGAGGAAGTGGAATCCGGGCTCATCACTTACCGCAAAGCCAACGAACGCGCTGCAGCACTTCAACGCGCTGCAGCTGCCGCGGCAGAAGCGGTCGGGTTGAGCGAATCGACCTACCAAATTGGGAACACCAGCTTCCAACGCGTGGTTGATGCTCAGCGACAATTATTGCAAACGCAGGATCAACTCGCGTCCGCTCGCGGAGATGTCGTCCTTGCATGGATACGAACCTATCGAGCTTTGGGCGGCGGATGGCGATCTGATCCGCGTCTGGGAGACGCCGCTTCCGTTTCAATTCCCACGACAAACCACTGGGCTCCGTCTAGCGCAACTGTCTCGGGCTCACACGTTGTTGGCGACGTTCCACAGGACACCGACGGTAACTCGAGCTTCGGTCAGACTACAACGTCTCCACCGCAATCCATACTGTCAAACGAGACACGCCTTAGAGACGACCCAGCCCCAATCGCCGGCCGCCCACCAGCTCCCCCGAATCCAGATAACGGCACGGCGCTACCAATTCTCGAAGAGCTACACCAGGCACCCGCGCCGTGGTCATCTGAAATACCGCCCGACCCGCTCCAGAGTGTCGGCAAACCGATACCGCTTCCAGTCAGCCCAAAGCTGTGGAAGACCGATCACTAACGCGAACTGGGTTACAGTCGACGACCTTCCCGCCTGTTCCTATCCCGCATCGTCCGATTCAGCTGGGCACACGGTGGGCGATCTGATGGTGAATAGCCACTACCGTCGGTGCTCTGACACTGCTTACCGATCGGTCCGCTAGTAAGTAAATACCAGTGCGGTCAATATTGCGTGGATTCAGCTGGGCACAACTTCAGGGTTAGCCTAAATCAGACTGCTCCGAGATAACTCAGACTGTGTTGAATTTAGGAGCAATGTATGATCCAAACGACCGATTCTCGTACCTGCTGTTGCTGTGAGATGGGTTTGCTTCTTGACGGGTTGGTTTATCATCAACCAACAGGAGCGATTTGTATAGAAGACATGGTGAATGCTCTCTGCCCGCGGCTTTTCAATCGCGATGCCTTCACAGCAAGACTCAGGCGTGTTGTGGCATTCGAGGCTTTACCGGGCAAGGTTACGAATACAAGGATTCATTGCCCTTACGGCCACTGCCAAGTCCGATTGCTCGTCCATCCTGACTACGTATGCGGAGCAACCGTCGTGTGGACAAGCTCCGAACTTCAAGACCGCCTTCGAACGCTGTCCACCCGAGAGATGGAGGTATTTGGCTTGCTAGCCGAAGGCCTAAGTAACAAACAAGTTGCCGCCCGACTTTTCTTGAGTACCAGAACCGTCGAGAAACACCGCTCCAGTTTGCATCGAAAGACCAATACAAACAGTCTAATTGCTTTGGTCAAGAAGTGGTTGGGTTACTGATCAACTCAAGCTAACCGAGAAATTTAGTCGTTGATTGTCCGGATCTCATTACTGCCGCGACTCTTCGGACGCGTCTTAAAGATTGTCACGTTTCGGACGAGCTCGGCCGTACATGTTACATGCATCTTCTTCAGGATCTGACTTCTCTGGTTCCTTACCGTGTTGTAGCTGGAACCAAGCCGGGCCGCGATTGCCTTCGTTGGCATGCCTTCAATAATGAGTTCCAGCACTTCTGCTTCACGCGTCCCTAACCGCGTCAACAGCAATTCAGTCTGCCGCGTTTCCTGTCGCTCTACTGCGGCTGACAGCGCCCTGTGAACCAACTGGATGAACTCGTCTGGGTCAAACGGTTTCTCAATGAAATCGAAGGCTCCATCTTTCATGGCTTGGACAGCCAATGCGACTTCGCCGTGACCGGTAATGATAACGATTGGCATTTGCGGACTTCGGTCCGAGAGAATCCGACCGAGTTCAAGGCCGTCCAAGCTTGGCATCGCCAAGTCCGTGATCACACATCCGGTAGATTCTGAATCAGTAGCATTCAGGAATGCCTCTGCCGATTCAAACGGGACAACGCTAAACCCAACTGCTGTCAGCAAACGTGTAACGGCATCTAGCACGTCGAGATCATCGTCAATGAGAAAAACCGTAGAACGCGGTTCCGTTTTCATTTGCACCTCCGGTTGAGGCAACAAGAGGCAAATGGTGCGTTGGGGGCACGCTCAGGTCGCGAACGCCCTTTGCAGACGTAGAGTAGGTACAAGCCCATACCGCTCTGATCCTGTTGAAGTGGGTTGTGCAGCGAGAGTTTCTCGCCTGAGTCACCTTGAGAGAAATCCGCAAAAGGGAGAGGGACTAATCGGGAGGAGGAGTGGAAGGAGTGAGGCAGTGACGCGATGTAATGCGTCAAACCAAAGTATAACGCTCGACCGGAGGTCAATCAGCCAAAGTGGTGTAAGGAACCGAAAAAACAAGAGAAGCTGAGTGGTACTTTCTAACCATCGCGTCTTGCGGCCTTGCCGTGCTAACGTTGCCTATCATTGTTGCCGGGTACGGTGCAAACCTAATGCAGGAACAATCGTAGTCCGAAAGTCTGGGCACTATGGGATACCGCAATGACATCTATCGCAATGGACGTTCTCAGCAAGAGCGTCGTGTTCGCGCAATCGACAGACTTGATTGGAGCCACACTCGCTGAAGTGGTCCGCAATCAAGCCTCGCATGTTGCGGTGCTTGATGGAGAACGATGCATTGGTCTGTGGGCACATGCTACGGGTGAGGCAGCCGATGCATCGCTGACAAACGAAGCCGTAGTGCGAGGCCAAGATGTCAGAGTCGTCGAGCCTGAAGCTTCCATCAATAAACTCAGTGGCTTGCTATCCGAGACGCACATTGGGGTAATAGTATGCACTAATGGATCGCTGGCAGGAGTCGTCACCCACGACAGCCTTCTCAAGGGCCTTCTTGAACCTGAAGCAGCTTCTCAAAGCGAAGCACTTCTGGAGGCTTCGCCCGTCTGCACAAAAATCGTTGATCTCCAATCGCGACTAAGGTACATGAGCGCTGCCGGGCAGCGAAGACTTGGGATTGTCGACGTGAAGAGGCTCTATGGCCGGATATTCCCTCCAAAGGAACTATACACCTCGCCTTGGTGGGGCCTTGTCACGGACTACCTCGAACTTGCTAAATCGGGAGAAACCCAGAACCTTGAATGTCCGGTGTCCGATTCTTGTGGCAACGAGGTTTGGTATGACACGACATTAGCTCCGGTCTACGGCAAGAACGGCAATACGCTCTATGTAATTGTTACGTCGGTCGATATCACGGCTCGAAAGGTTGCCGAGCGCGAAGCGCGCAATAACCGAAGTCAGTTAGCCCACATTTCGCGTCTCAGTACCCTGGCCGAGATGGCTACAGGTGTCGCCCATGAAATCAATCAGCCACTGGCAGCAATCGCCTCATATGCACACGTCGCAATGCGACATGTGAGCAACTCTGAGCACGAGAAAGCCTGCGAGGTGCTCACTGCTCTGAATAGACAAGTACTACGGGCCGGCGAAATTCTTAGAGGGCTTAAGAACTTTTCTCAAGATCCGATCCCTTCTCAGAGCGTGATCGAGCTAAACCATCTTGTTGAAGACGTGGCTCGCTTCGTGGCGCCAGACGTACGGCGAAGTGGCGCGACTCTACGCCTTAATATGAACGAAAGAAAAGTGTTCGTCGCGGTAAACGAGGTCCAAATCCAGCAAGTTCTTGTAAACCTCATGCGGAATGGATTGGATGCGATGCAAGGTATGCCTACTGAGACACGATCGCTATCTGTTTCTGTCGAGCAACGCTGCACAGACAGAGTGCATGTAGTGGTTACTGACTCTGGAACAGGCCTATCAAAAGACGAAGTATCCGAGGTGTTCCGAGCATTCTTCTCGACCAAGGTGGAAGGACTTGGAATGGGGCTGCCGATCAGCCGAACAATCATCGAAGCTCATGGTGGCGAGTTGAAGTCTGAGACTTGCATCGATGGTGGGGCGGTATTTTACTTCACTCTGCCAGTGGTACCGTCTGGAAGCCAAGCTGTTGTTACTCTTGGAACCGAAGAGTAGCTGTGACCAGAGTTGGGCCACGTGCATCATAGTCGCCTCTGCCGCCCACAGTCTTAACCAGCTTTACCGACGGCCTACATCGGCAGAGGTCACAACCCCTTCACGAGAGTTCTTGCCGCCCTCAGCTTGTGCTGGTTGACTTGCAGTAAAACCATGTTCGGTCTGAACTTCATCGCTCAGTCCGCGAATCTGTAGTTGGACCTTCGGTTCGGCGTTGTCCCAGTCAATCTCGATCACGCCGTAGTTGGGTTTGTGGTACGTCTTGGGTTTCATTCTTGCCTCGTTGTAGGTTGGGGTTCCTCTTGGATGGACCTGATTCAGGCTACTTGACGTCAGGTCCAGCAGCGGATACTTCGCGTTCTGAGTGACCTGCGATAGTTCTGACCAATGACGATCGCCGCTTATAAAGACGACGCCATGAGCGCGAGTCTTGCGAATGAGTTCGATCATCCGGTCGCGTTCATGAGGCAGGTTCTCCCAGCACTCCTGGCCGCTGGCCGTCGCCGCGAACTGGATGCTGCTGGCAATCACGCGGACTTCGGCGGATTTCAGAAGTTGTTCTTCCAACCACTCCCACTGTGCCTCACCGAGCATCGTCTTTGTGGTGTCATCGTCGTCGCGAACCCATGGTCCGCCAACACGCCGCGTGGGTCCGCGTTTCAGAGGCGATCGAAAATATCGCGTGTCCAAAAGGATGACTTGCAAACGCTTTCCGACCGGACCACGCAAATATGATTCGTAGACCCCCGGCCGCGTCCATCGCGCTGAAGTTTTCGGTTCTTCCCAAAACGTAAGGAACTCGCGCTTGGAGGCGTCGCGGTGTTGGTAGTCTGCACCGGCGTCGTTCTTGCCGTAGTCATGATCGTCCCACGTCGCGAGCAGCGTGGTCGATTTCTTGAGCAACTGAAAACCAGGCTTCTGTGCGAGTTGCTGGTACTTCGCACGCATTTCCTGCATGTCATCTGTGTCGCCGTAGATGTTGTCTCCAAGGAACACGAACAAATCTGGCTTGTGCCGCGCGATGGTGTTCAGGATGGGAGCGGGTTGAGCCTGCTTGATGCACGAACCAAACATGACGACCGTCGCCGGTTTTACATTCTCCTCCGCGTGTGCTTGCGAGATGACGGGGACCAGTAAAAGAGCTGGCACAGCCAACAAATGAAATCTCGGGCTAGACATCCTCCACCTCATGCTAAGTGCTACGACTGAAGCATTTATGCCCTGCACAGGCTCAGAAGGCAACACAGAGAACTGGCTCGGTCGTTGCTTGCAGGGGCGTGAGGGCAGTTGTAGTATCCGGGCGATTCTTAGAACCTGGTCTGAAACGCTTCAATGTCTTCTACCGCAGAGCCGTCAACACGTTTTGTTGAACAGTGGTCGCGGCGTCATTTGTTGGGCCTCGAGTATCTCGAACCGCACGAGATTAACCTGATTCTCGATCAGGCCGATGAGCTTCATGAGCTTACGAACGGTGGGCAGACCAAACTCAACTGGCTGCAAGGCACCGTTGTCGCCAACCTATTCTTTGAACCGTCTACGCGAACTCGAACCAGTTTCAGTCTCGCTGCCAAACGCCTCAGCGCAGACACCATCGACTTCAGTTCAAGCGGCAGCAGTCTCTCCAAAGGCGAAACATTCGTCGACACGGCGCGCAACATCGAAGCTCTCGGAGTAGATCAGGTTGTTGTCCGACATCGGTCGCCGGGAGCTCCGGGGCTTCTGGCGAACGCACTGAAGACAACGGTTCTGAATGCGGGAGATGGAACGCACGAGCATCCGACGCAGGCGTTGTTGGACATCTCGACAATTCGTCGCCACCGTGGCAGCCTGGAGGGGCAAACGGTTGTTCTGGTCGGCGATATTCGACACAGCCGGGTTGCTCGATCGAATATTTGGGGCCTCAAGAAACTCGGTGCGAGAGTCATCGTTTGCGGCCCGGCGACACTGATTCCAACGCGAATCGAAGAGCTCGGTGTGGAGGTCTCCTACAACCTCGACGATGTCGTCGGTGAAGCTGACGTCATCAATTTGCTCCGCATCCAATTTGAACGGCAGCGTGGAGCGTTCTTCCCATCGATCGCCGAATATGCACACCTGTTTGGAATGAACGGGCAACGCATCCGCAAGGCAAAAGAACAAGCATTGATTTTGGCTCCCGGGCCAATCAATCGCGGTGTTGAACTGACACCAGATGTTGCTGACGGCGAACATTCTGTGATTCTCGATCAGGTTCGGAACGGACTTCTGGTTCGCATGGCTTGCCTGTACCTACTGTCCCGAGGTGGATTATGACCACAACCATCATTCGTGGCGGTCGAGTAATTGATCCCTCGCAGGACATGGATCGCATTGCCAATGTTGTGATCGCAAACGGCGTGATTCGAGAAATCGCAGAGCGTGCTTCGGCGCCCGGTGCGAATGTGATTGAAGCCAAAGGAAAGGTCGTCGCGCCAGGGTTTGTCGATATTCATGCTTGCCTGCGAGAACCGGGTTTCGAAGAAGATGAAACAACCGCCACCGGTACAGCCTCCGCGCTGGCTGGTGGTTTCACGAGCATCGGCTGTATGCCAGACACTCAGCCTGTTTGCGACAACCGGGCATCCGCCGAGTTCGTCAAACTGCAGGCTGAGCGGGCAGGCAACTGTAATGTCTTCCCGTTGGGCACCGTTACCAAAGGGCGTGACGGAGAAGAACTGGCAGAGATTGGCCAACTGGTTCAAGGCGGAGCAGTCGCCTTCACGGACGGGCACAAAGCGGTTTCCAACTCCGAAGTCATGCGTCGTGCCCTCGAATACACGGCGATGTTTGATCGGCCAATTCTCAGCCTTCCGGTAGTCCCTGAACTGGCGGCGGGCGGAGTCATGTTTGAAGGCAGTGTGTCAACGTTGCTGGGTCTACAGGGAATTCCTGCGGCAGCTCATGACATTATGGTTGGTCGAGATATCGCGTTGGCTGAGATGACCGGCGGTCGGGTCCACGTGATGTGCCTGACTACCCGCGATAGCGTTGAACGCGTACGTCAGGCAAAAGCTGCCGGCGTTCGCATTACCGCAGAGGTCACACCGCACCATCTCGCACTAACTGACGAAGCACTCAAGTCGTTTAGTTCTCACAATCGCGTTTTCCCGCCACTCGTTCCCGAGGCTCACGTCACGGCGTTGATTGAGGGAATCAAAGATGGAACCATCGACGCGATCTGTTCCGACCATACTCCTCTGGCCGAACAAAAGCGGGACTGCGAAATCGACTTGGCTCCACCCGGCATCAGCGGATTCGAAACTGCATTCGGAGTTGTCGCCAACACATTGATCGGTGGCGGCCACATCGACTGGCCACGATTAATCCAACTACTGACGTGTGGTCCGGCTCAGGTGTTGAAGATCGATCGCGGGACGCTGAACACCAACGCCATTGCGGACGTGGTGGTTCTCGACCCGGATCACGAATGGACCGTCAACGCTCAGTCATTCCATTCTCGCGGATCGAACTCGCCCTTCGACGGAACAACGCTCAAGGGAGCCGTCGACCTTACAATCGTCGGCGGCCAAGTCCGCTACTCCCGCGACGGATCAAACACCCCCTCCTCCGTTTAAGCAACGGATCGTTGCATCGGTGTGCGGCCGTTGAGATGTTGTTCGTTCAGGCGTTCTCGGCCGCAGGGTAAATCCGGCCGCAGCGTTCTTGCGTGTTCACCCCGCCCAGTCGCTTAGCCTTAGCCCCCCCCCGCATTCGGCTAGGAGCGGGAGGGTGGCTCTTTCCGATCTAGATGCCATCCAAATACTCCCCCTTCTGGGCGCTTCTGGGAGAGTCGGCAACAAGGCCTGGAGAGGGTCAAGCGCAGTCCAAGCGAGTCAACGACCTACTTCAAAGGTTTGACCATCATGTTGCGGAACTGCACGATGCTGCCTGGGTCGTGGGCTTGGAGAGCG
>JBGCDN010000645.1:0-9470 GCA_045105495.1 Planctomycetaceae bacterium | reverse complement strand
CCGGACACGACGGTCATTATTCTTGATCGATCGGCCAGCATGGAATCGCAGGATCTTCAGACGGGTGAGTCGAAACGATCCACTGCGATTCGCAAAGTTGCTGATGTGCTGAAAAGCGTCGGACGGAACACGAAACTGGTTCTGGTCGAGAGTACACAGAACAAAGCCATCGAAGTAGAGAAGGCGGAAGCTCTGTCGGAACTTCCAGAAACCGGAGCCAGCGCGACGGCGTCGGATTTGCCGACGATGATGCAGACGGCGTTGGACTACATCAACGCGAACGAAACAGGGCGTACTGATGTCTGGGTTTGTTCGGATCTTCGAGAGAACGATTGGGATGCTGAAGGTGGTCGCTGGGAAGGTCTGCGAAGCGGCTTCTCGGAGAAAGACGCGGTTCGGTTCTATCTGCTGACGTACCCACAAGCTGCGATGGGCAACGTGTCGGTTTCGGTCTCGAACGTTTATCGCCGCCAGTTGGGCAACGATGCTGAACTTGTCATGGACCTTAAGCTGCGCCGCGATTCTGAGAACAACGAACCAGTCAATATTCCGGTTCAATTCGTCATCAACGGCGCGCGGTCAGAGAAGACGTTTACGATGACTGACAAGGAATACGAACGCCTTGGCATGACCATCAAGATTGACTCACAGGTTTTGGCAGGCCATGGCCGTGTTGAGCTGGCGAACGATACGAACCCGCTGGACAACACGTATCACTTTGTGTTTGCTGAACCACCGGTTCATAAAACAGTCATCGTTTCCGACGACGATGAATCGGCGAGTCTCCTGAAGTTGGCCGCTGCCTCGCCCGCGATCATGACGCTCGATTACAATGCGGAAGTCCTGAGCAGTCAGCGAGCCGACGAGATTCCGTGGGGCGAGACAGCGTTGCTGCTCTGGCAGGCCCCACTACCCGATGGGTTGATCGGGAAGCAGCTTGAGAACTTCGTGCAGTCTGGCCGCACCGTCATCTTCTTCCCTCCGCCAACTGCAGATGACAAGTCGCTGTTCGGTGCGACGTGGGGCAACTGGGAAGAATCGGATGGAGAGACGCCTGTCAGTATTACCAACTGGAACACACAGGCTGACTTGTTCTCCAACACGCAAAGCGGTGAGACGCTGCCTGTCAGCGACTTGAAGACGTACAAGTACTGTTCGCTTGATGGAGAGTTGAGCCGGCTCGCGCAGTTGGATGGAGGCAAGCCGTTGTTGGCTCGCGCACCCACCAACAGTGGCAGCGCTTACTTTTTCAGCACGCTTCCGAAGGGTGAATACTCGACGCTTTCATCTAATCACATTCTGTTCTACGTGATGGTTCAGCGAGCCCTCGCATCCGGCGCGGGTGCGTTGGGGACGGCGCGGCAGATGGACGCGGGAGCGATGGGGATGGAAGACTTGTCGCGGTGGAAAGCTGCTGACGAATCGACTGATGTCATTATCTCGCAACGAGCCTTCCAACCGGGGGCGTGGCAAAGCCCGGACGATCGGTTGCTGGCAATCAATCGTCCCATCACTGAAGACACAGCGGGTGTCATGAGCGAAGGGAAGATTAAAGAGATTTTCGGAACGCTTGATTACACCACAATTAGTGACGACGTCAGCGATTCATCATCACTGGTCAACGAAATCTGGCGGGCGTTCCTGATCATCATGATCATTGCACTGGTGGTCGAAGCTCTGCTCTGTTTGCCCGAACGCCGAGTTGTGTCTGAAGCGGAGGCTGCGTAACCGCCATGATGAAGTTCCTTTGGACAACACCGACTCTGATCTTTAGCGGAGTGATTCTCGTCATCTCGGCGGCTCTCTGTTTCTGGTCGTGGCAGCGGTCTGGCTTCTCAAAAGGCATGGGCGCGCTGGAACTACTGCGACTCCTGCTGATTACGATGGCGCTGGCAACACTGAATCAGCCGGAATGGACAGAAGAGACTAAGCCAGAACAACGACCAAAAATTGCCGTGCTGTACGACGAATCGGGAAGCATGGCGACGAAAGACGTGATCGACCCCGAAGCCCCCAGCGCGGCTCCGAACACGCGGGCGAACGTCATCAAACCACTTCTCGCCGAGGAGGCCTGGAAGACGGTTGATGAACGCATGGATGTTGTGGTCGAGAGCTTCTCGTCAAACTTACCGAAGCCTCCGGAAGCGACGGATATTGACGCCGCACTAGAGAAGATGCTGGAAGAGCATCCGACTCTGCGTGGGATTGTGCTGATGTCTGACGGCGACTGGAACATCGGCAACTCACCGAGTGCTGCGGCGACAAAATTGCGGACGCGAAAGATTCCGGTTTACTCACTTGGAGTTGGTGCGGAATCAAAGCTGCCGGACGTTGAGATGGTCAGTGTCGATGCTCCAACATCTGGTGTTCCAGCGAAAACGATTCGCATCCCATTCGTCATCAGCAGCGCGATGGCTCGTGATGTGGATACGACTGTCACACTGTCGGTTGCGGAAGTGAACGAGGACGGAAACGAAGTCGCCACCGGTGCACCTAAGAGTCAGCCAGCCAGCATTCCCGCGATGGGACGACTGCGAGACACCATTGAATGGCGTCCGAAGAAAGTTGGCAACTATAAGCTCACTCTGACAGTTCCCGAGACGCAGGGCGAACTGCTTAAGGACAACAACGAGCAAACGGTTCCGATCAAAATCAGCGAAGAGGCGCTCAAGGTGTTGATTGTTGAGTCCTTTCCTCGATGGGAGTTTCGATACATTCGAAATGCTCTGGAACGCGATCCGGGTGTCGAAGTGAACTGCCTGATGTTTCACCCGAACCTGGCTTCGCGGGGTGGCGGGCGTGGCTACTTGAAAGAGTTTCCAACCGATGAGGAACTGTTCAAGTACGACGTTGTCTTTCTTGGCGATGTCGGTGCGACAACGAACCAGTTGACCGTCGAGAACTGCGAACAGATTCGACAGCTTGTTCGCAGCCATGCGGGCGGACTAGTGTTCCTGCCGGGTTTCCGCGGACATCAGATGACTCTGCTGGAAACCAAGTTGGAAGAACTCTATCCGGTTCAGATGGATCCGGCTCAGCCGAAAGGGTGGGGTTCTCCACGACCTTCGCAGTTTGAACTCACCGAATCTGGACGCCGGAGTTTGCTGACGCGGCTCTCTGGTCAGGACGACGAAAACGTTCGCATCTGGAGTACGCTGCCCGGCTTTCATTGGTATGCCGCTGCACTCAGGGCCAAAGCTGGGTCGGAAACACTGGCGACACACCGAACAGAGACATCACGGTTTGGTCGCGTTCCTTTGATTGTCGCTAAGACATCAGGGACAGGCAAAATTGTGTTCATGGGATCGGACGGAGCCTGGCGTTGGCGTGAAGGTGTGGAAGACCTTTACCACTATCGATTCTGGGGGCAGGTTGTTCGCTGGATGGCATATCAGCGAAATATCTCGGAAGCCGAGGGCGGAAACATGCGGTTCTATCCGACGCCGGAACGACCATCGGTTGGAGACGTGGTTACGCTAAACGTCAACGTCATGACGGACTCAGGTGAGCCCCTCCAAAACGGAACCGTGCTGGTTCAGATCGAATCTCCTTCCGGCCAAACCGACACGGTGCGATTGGCTCCGGCTGGCGAAGATATGTGGGGCCTATTCAATGGAACCTTCGAACCGAAAGAGGGCGGCGAATATCTGTTCGTAACGAAATGCCGAGAAACCGGCGCCACGTTGAATACGCGGCTTTCGGTTCAGGGATTGGCTCGCGAGAAGATTGGCCAGCCGGCTCGGTACGATGTTTTGGACGAGATTGCTCGCATCACACGCGGGCGGAACGCATCGATTCACGACGTCAATGACATCATGAAGGAAGTGGCAGAACTGCCTGAGCCAGAACCGATCGTTAGTCGCGTTCGCATCTGGAGTCACCCGTTGTGGGGCGGAGCGATCGTGCTGCTGCTTGGGATTTTCTGGACGGGTCGCAAACTAGTTGGAGTTGTTTAGGAACATCGTTCGGCGGAGGGAGGTGGGCCATGCGGAGAGCAATGAAAACAGTCTTACTGTTTGCGTTCGTGTTGTCGTTCCACCAACCGGTGTTCGCTCAGAATGCGAAGAATGTGTTCGAGGCAATTGGTGAGCTTCTAGGCGGCGGACCGATCGAAGCGGTAGCGAAAGAGGAAGTCGAGAACGCCAAACACGTTGCCATCAAAGCTGAGCGAAGGGGTAGGCTTGAGGCGAACACGGCAGCGATGCTGGCATGGATTGATGCCGTTTGCGAACCCACTGAGAAGCAGAGAGAGACGATTGCGTCGTTGCTCAAAACAGAAGTTGATCGCTCTCAACGTGTCTGGCTTGTTAAACCAGATCGTGGTGAAGCGGCTGGCGATCGCGATTTCATTCCGTTCGAGTTCAACAAGACCATCCGGAAAGTGACGCACATCGGTCGCGTCGAAAAGGGCATCGCCGAAGCGTTGGATGATGTTCGGCGACCGAAGTTTGAAGCCGCATGGTTAGAGCGTGAAGAGAGTCTTAGGTACGGGTTCATATCCTTCGGTTTGTTATTGCTGGATGGCGAGTTATTTCTCACACCGAAACAGCGGGAGCCGATTCGTGACGAGCTGGCGACGATGTTTGGGAAGTCAGTGTTTCACGGCACCTTTGGTTTCTATAGCAGCAGCTGGCCCTTCGAACGAGCAACGTTTCTTAAACGCGAAACCATGAAGGACCTCCTTGGTGAAGTTCGTTTCAAGAGGTTTCGGCGGCTCACGGCCAGCAAGGGGCAGGGTGACCGTTCAGTTTCCATCACGATGGGGAACGGGAACGAAGAACAGGTCTTACGTGAAGCGATTGATGCGCAGCCAGAGCGACTTGCTGAAGCGATGGCGGTTCGAATTGAACACTGGCAAGAGTTGGGGGACATTACTCCGGTTCAGGCTCGAAGGCTCAAGCTGGCCGCGAAAGGGGCAGGCAAACGCGTCGTCAAAGACTGGGCCGAGAGAAGCGACCGACAGATGCAGAGCATCCGCGAGCAGTTTGGCGAGCAGCAGGTTTCCTGGGGTATGTCGCTGCCGAGAATCGTCGAAGTGGAACGCCAATCGATCTGGAAGTCGACCGTTTCGAAGGTTTTCGGAACGGAAACAAAACCCAAGACGAAGGACGAACACGTCGAAGACGGACGGCAGGCAATCAAAAGTGCCTTGGCCAACATCCTTGGCACTAAAACGTCCAGAATTACGAAGCCACCCAAGCCGAGAACCGAACGTCAAGAGTTCCAACGAAAAGCAGTCATCGATTACATGGTGTCGACACTGGATCAGGAAATCTGGTTGCTCGGCTCTCAGCGAAAAGAGTTACGTGAGCTCGTAGATAAATCGTTGGCCGACTTCGAAAAGTATCGAAAATACACCGACTATTGTGAGTTGCAGATGATGGCAGATGTACTTCTCGCTACGCCCTACGAAGATCTGGCAGGTTTGCTGAAATCAAAACAGCTAGCCGCATGGAAGAGTGTGCGTGGCCAGTACAAGACGGATGCAAATCAGGGCAGCGTGACCGTTGTTTACAAGTACGGCGATTTTCAGATCCCCCGAGTCGACCGACGTCAGCCGATATCGAAATGGCCTTCGGACAAGAACGCGGTGTCAAAGCAGTGAAAGTGCGAAAAGAACAACAGATTTTCGGATGTGAAGGAAAACGATGACTGAAACGCCGGGTTTACGCATCAATAGAGAAATGTGACCTTCACCAGTTGCTGCAACTTTTTCCTGCTTCCGGTCAAGGAACAGGCAGGATCACCTCTGAATTAGCAGCAAAACCGAGTAAACTTCAGATACTGAACGATTGATTCAAAGCCACTGAAAAGACGCAATCGCGAAAAGCATGGGAGCAGCAGATGCGTTCTGACCTTTCTGGCCAGCTACAGATTCCAGCACGGATGAAGTCCAAGCTGGAATCCTACCAGCAGAGTGTTCGTCGGGTGAAACTGGCGGAAGGCATTCTGGCAGCCCTTTTTGGACTGCTGTTGTCTTACATACTTGTGTTCGCCCTCGACCGCGTGATGGAAACGCCGGGATGGCTTCGAGGTCTAATCCTTGTTGCCGGTTCACTTGGGCTGGGCCTCTTCTTTCCGATGAAGTGCCACAAGTGGATTTGGGGCACACGTCGAATGGAGCAAGTCGCGAAACTGCTTCGGTATAAGTTCCCTCGAACCAGCGACCAGCTACTGGGAATCGTCGAACTGGCTCGCAGTGAATCTGAACAGTCGCGGAGCCCCGTACTGGTTCAGGCGGCCATGAATCAGGTCGATGAGGCCATCAAGGACCGCGACTTCTCCGACGCTGTTCCCAAACCAAAGCATCGGCGTTGGGCGTGGGCCGTTGCCGTTCCGACTGCCTTGGTTGTTGGTGCTGTTGCCGTGGCATCTCCCGCAGCCTCAAACGCATTCAAGCGATGGCTCATGCCGTGGCAGGAAACAGAGCGTTACACGTTCACCAAGGTCAACGAACTCCCCGAAGAGATGGTTGTTCCCTACGCAGAGAAATTCGACCTGTCCGCGCAGCTTCGAGACGACACAAAGTGGTCGCCTGAAAAAGGCTGGGCAACCTATTCCGGACAGCGGGCGATTCGATCGGACCTGAAGCAGGCCGGATACAACTTCACCGTGCCTCCGCAAAAGGAATCCGGCGAGCTGAATGTCTCAATCGGTGACATTCGAGAAACAGTCACAGTCACTCCGATGACGCGCCCGGAACTTCGCGGACTGAAAGCGATTTACACACTTCCGGAATACCTGCAATACAGCAGCGACGTAAAAGCCGACGTGCGTGGTGGAGTCGTTTCTATCCTCGCCGGAAGCAACGCCCACTTCGAAGCCCGAGTCAGTCGCAGCGTGAAAGAAGCGACGCTCGATGGCAGTCCTCAGCAAGTCAAGATTGCGAGAGAAGATGTTCTCTCTGATCAGCAGGTTGCAGACGTCACGATTAGTTCACTGGTTTCAGACGACGTCAGGAATGTCGTTTTGGAAGAGTGGCTTGTGAAGCCGGGTCAGTCCTTTGCTGCGAACACGCGGCTCTGTCGAGTGACCGTTGATGGCGAAGAGAAGCAACTTGTCGCTAAAGCTGCAGGGCAGGCTCTGACACTGGTTGCGAAGGCAAGCGATTCTATTCTTGCGTCGCAGTCTATCGCGACGGTCGCTTGTGCGAGCAAAGTCACGAAGTGGAACAAAGAACCGGGTGATTCTGTCGACGAAGGTGATGTCGTTTGCGAACTGGCTGTAACAGATGTCATCACGGGTGAGACACAAACTGTCAAACAGCGGTCGGCGACAACCGGCGTTATGAAAGATCGCACTGCTCATGCACAAGCGTTCGTTGAACCACAGGTGCTTGCGACGCTTGAAGAAGAGCGTGTTGTTACCAAACGAGCCATGGTCAGTGACGCGACTTCCGCAAGACTGGCATGGACCGACAAGCATGGTCTGACTCCACGCGACCCATTTGTTCTGAAGATCAATGCACTGGAAGACACGCCGCCGGTTATTGGTTGCGAGCTTCTGGATACGCAGCGAGTGATCCTCGAAAGCGATACGGTGAAGTTCGACCTTAACGTGTCTGACGACTTCGGTATTCGCAAGATTGGTCTTGAATGGCAGGGCATCGCCGATCCTCTTCGGAATCCAAACCCAGACACCGGCGAACGTGTTGTGACGGCGGGAGCTCCTGAAGAAACCGATGTCGCCACCGTTGCAACGTTCTCCGCAAAGACCGAAGGACTGAAGCCACAATCGTTTAAGGTTCGTGCCTTTGCTGAAGACTACTTACCAGAACGCGAACGATCGTACTCGGCTGTTTACACGCTGCATGTTCTGAGTGCCGACGACCACTTTGCATGGATGACCCAGCAAATGTCACGATGGCTCCGAAGTGCGGAAGGTGTTTACGAGCAAGAGCTTCAGCTGAACGATGTGAACCGGCAGCTCCGTCAGCTTTCTCCGGAAGAGCTTGCAGATGAGAAGACTCGTCGCAAGATTTCACAGCAAGCAGCCGCTGAGCAAGCGAACGCGGCTCGATTGGCCGCTCTCACCACCAACGGTAAGAAGATGATTGAAGAGGCCGCTCGGAACGAACAGTTCCAGGTCGGACACCTCGAAACATGGGCAGAGATGATGCAGAAGTTGGAAGACATGGCAGCCAACCGAATGCCGTCTGTTGCCGACATGCTGAAGGATGCCGCCAAGGCCAAAGCACCTGCCAAAGGCGGTCAGTCCAAGCCTGAAAAAACTCCGCCGAAAGCGGGTGAGAACAAAGGAAGCCAATCTGGCAAAGGTGGCGAGCAAAGTGACAAGGAAGGACCTAAGAATAAGGCTCCAACTGTTTCCGACACCGAATCTGGAATGAACAAACAGGATGAGAATGCTGGTGGTGATGAGCCTCCAAAGCCGCCAAGCAAGGGCAAACTTGGTTTGCCCGGCACCATCCTTCAGGGCGGACCTCCAGAAGAACCTGAAGCCTGCGAAGCTCAGGAAGAACTGGACGAGGCAGTCGAAGAGCAAGCCGAGATTCTGGCCGAGTTCGAAGAGATTAAGGATGCTTTGAATGAGGTTATGTCTGAACTTGAAAACAGTACGTTCGTGAAGAGATTGAAAGCCGCCTCCCGACGACAGCTGGAAGTTGCAGGCGACCTGAACCGGACCCTGCTTAAGAGTTTCGGTCAGGAGCTTAAAGGCCTGGACGACCGACAAAAGAAACGCAGCGAACAGCTTGCCAAACGGGAAGTTGCTCAAAGCGAAAATGTCTACGTCATTCAGGAAGATCTTGAAGCGTATTTCAATCGAAAGCAGGAAACGAAGTTCAAGGAGATCCTTGACGACATGAACGACACTCGCGTCGTCACTAAGCTTCGTGGTCTCGGCGATCGGATCAAGGACAACCTGAAAGGCGAATCGATTGCTCGGGCCGAGTATTGGGCTGACACGCTGGATCGATGGGCCGAGGAGTTGGTGCAGCCTGCACCAGGCGGGGCCTGAAAAGGCTCAAAATCAGGCGACAGTTTGCCGCCTTCCATCGTTCTTGAAGTCATGCGAATACTGGATGCAGAAATCGATCTGCGAGAGGAAACCCGAACCACAGAAAAGGCCCGCGAAGCGATCCGTGGCATTGAGTACGCCGACCGAGCAGAACGTCTCGCGGAGACACAGGGAGATCTCACCAAGCGAACCGCTGAAGTTGTGTTGAAAATCGAAGACCTTCCGAATGCCGATCAATTCGGCAAAGAGATTGCTCTGCTAACAGAGGTGGCTCGCGTCATGCTGGAGGCAACGGGCATCCTCGCCGAACCAGAAACCGGTCCACGTGCTATTGCGTGTGAGACCGAAGCCATCGAATTGCTATTGCAAGCTCGTCGGATCAAACCGAAGGGCGGAGGCGGCGGTGGCGGAAGTACGCCGGGCGGCGGTGGAAGCGGAACAACCAACGAAGCTGCCTTGGCGTTGATTGGTCCGGGGATCGACAAGGATGCAAC
>JBGCDN010000644.1:0-5527 GCA_045105495.1 Planctomycetaceae bacterium | reverse complement strand
GCGCGAAATGCTGCGCGATGGGAAGACGATGGTGTTGGGGCGAGATCCTGAGTGCGACTTTGTTGTCGATTGGGATGTGGCTGTCTCGCGGCAGCATCTTGAAATTCTTGCGGACGGAACCACTGCGAAGGTGACGCGAGTCTCACAGAGTTCGAATCCCGTATTCGTTAACGGGAAGGAAGTTGACAGCTTCCATCTCACCGCAGAAGACTCGTTTGTGATTGGATCGACTTCGTTTCGACTCGTTCGTGGTGGCGACACGTCATCGGCTGGAACACCGGTTGAACAAGTTTCGTTCGATCAGCAGGAACTACAGCGATTTCGGTACCGGGATGCAGAGAAACGAATTGATGTTCTGACGAATTTGCCGGAACTCATTCGCGGCGCGAGGTTGCGGTCTGAGTTGCATGTTCGTTTGGCAAATCTGATTCTTGCAGGTGTGCACTCCGCGGATGCTGTGGCGATCGTGTCGCTGGATGATTCGCGCGAAGTGGATGTGAAGCACTGGGAACGTCGAGTCGAAACTGGTGGTCAGTTTCGCCCGAGTACCCGGTTGATTCTCGAAGCGATCCGCAGTGGTCGTTCGGTTCTGCACATCTGGGAATCCGCCAGTGAGATGCTGAACGATTACACCCAGACTGCGGGCTTCGATTGGTCGTTCTGTACGCCGGTTCCCGATGATACAGAACCGTGGGCTTTGTACGTTGCCGGGCGTCATGATCGAACCAGCGAAGCAATAGACGATACGGCAGAGAACCCCAACGCTGTGTTCCTGCAAGGCGATGTGAAATTCACTGAGTTCATCGCGCAGATTATTAGCTCTGTGGAAAAACAGACTCGTTTGGAACGGCAACAGGCGGGGTTGCGTCAGTTCTTCGCCCCTCGAATTCTCGAAGCGCTGGGCAGTGACCTGGATACCGATCAGCTGGAGCCGCGAGAGTGTGACGTCACCGTTTTGTTTTGCGACCTGCGTGGCTTCAGTCAGAAGGCGGAAGAGAACGCCGATCAACTCATTCCGCTACTGAACCGTGTCAGCCGCGCCTTGGAATTGATGACGACAGAGATTCTGAACTTCGGCGGAGTGACCGGCGACTTTCAGGGTGACGCCGCACTTGGGTTTTGGGGCTGGCCATTCGAATCAGAAGACGCGGCGCTTGAAGCGTGTCAGGCGGCCTTGGGCATTCGGCAGGCGTTCGATCGGATTAGCCGGCAAACGAACGATCCTCTGCAGGACTTCCGTGTTGGGATTGGTGTCGCACACGGTCGCGCTGTGGCTGGCAAGATTGGTACCTCAGATCAGGTGAAGGTCACCGTATTCGGTCCCGTGGTGAACCTGGCCAGCCGATTAGAAGGCATGACCAAACAGCTGCGGGTTCCCATCCTTCTGGACGAGAAAACAAGCGCGATCGTGCGGCCCAAGCTGTCATCGAAGGTCGGACGAATTCGCAAACTGCTACGCGTGATGCCATATGGAATGGAAACTCCACTGACCGTCAGTGAACTGCTTCCACCCGCTTCCGAGTACCCCGAGCTGAACGACGAACACATTAAGCAATTCGAGCGAGGCGTCGATTCGTTCATCACTGGTGACTGGGAAACCGCATGGTCGTGCCTGCACTCGATGCCTGCCGGCGACCGCGCTCAGGACTACTTGTCGATGCAGATCACCAGGCAGAACCGGACCGCTCCGCCGGACTGGGACGGTGTCGTTAAGATGCTTGAGAAGTGAGTCTCGCGGTGAAATCAATGCCTGCGATTGTTTGTGCCTGTTCCCAGAGGAATGCGTTTCGTGACTGGTCGATTCGATGATTGAATCCAACTTGTTCCATCCCGATGTACTGCGTGAATTGCGGCAGCTGCCGAACCTGTTTGAAACGATCAGCACGTTCAAGGGGAAAGAGCTTGGTCTGCAGAAGTTGCTGCGTGCAGAGTTCGACGACTATCTGGTTCGGGCTGCCTTGTTGATTACCGATTTGCGCAAGAGGGGCGCTGTGAAGTTTTCTCGGGCGGATCAAATGTGGTTCGATCGTGTTGGGCTGGAACAGTCGACGTCGGAACAAGTTGCAAACTACAAGGCCCCGCGCTTTCACGGTGACGTGATCGATATCTGTTCCGGCATCGGAGGCGATTCGATTGCGATGGCTCGGCATGCAAATGTTACGTCGATTGATCGGGTGGAAGCTCGTGGGTTATGCCTGCAATGGAACGCGAAAGCTTATGGTGTTGATCTGAACGTAGAGACCCGTGAAGCTTCGCCAGACACTGCGGCGGGGAAGCTGGTTCACATCGATCCAGACAGAAGAGCAGGGGCTCGCGGGCGGTCGTTGCGGATTGATGATCTGGAGCCCGGGCCGGACTTCCTGAATTCGCTTATGCAGAAGGCTCGAGGCGGTGCAATTAAGTTAAGTCCTGCCAGCAACTTTCGTGGTCATTTCGATGACTGCGAAGTAGAACTCATCAGCTTCGGCGGAGAATGCAAGGAAGCGACTGTTTGGTTCGGCGATCTGAAGTCAGAGCATTCTGCAAGAGCAACCGTTGTCGAGACAGGAGAGACGATTAGTGGTGACCTCTCCTACGACATGGCAGAGGTCTCCGCGCCGTTGCGGTATGTATTCGATCCTGACCCCGCGCTTGTTCGGTCTGGGTTATTGGATCAGTTCGCGTTGCAGCATGGGCTGTTTCGGTTGGATGCCGAAGAAGAATATTTGACAGCTGACGAGCTTCCTGATTCTCAGTTCGCTCGCGGTCGATTTGAGGTTTTGGCGAACCTATCCAACGATGCGAAGTCCCTGCGGAAATACGTGCGTGAAAACAATGTTGGTCGGATTGAAATAAAGTCGCGCCGTGTGGCGGTGGATGTCGAGAAGCTCCGCCGGAGTTTGAAGTTGAAGGGGCAGGAGTTTGCAACGGCCGTGATTGCCCGTCTGGATGGCGCGGCTCGGATTCTTGTCGGTCGGCGTGTTTGATTGCAGCACGGGTGTAGAAAAAGGCGTGCCCATTTCGGCACGCCCTTTGTTTCTTGCGACGATCAAAAGTGATTGCTCACTTCGGTCAGTGGCGAGTGTTCCTGAGAACGAATTAGTTTTCGCGGAACTGAACGAAGTCGAGTTGATTCAATTGCAGTATTTGGTTCGGGTTCCCCCGATTTGGAAAATTGAATCCGTATGCGATCATGGCGCCAGAAGATTTCTCGGCTACATGAAGAATGCCTTTCCCAATCTGATTGCCGTTCAGGTTGGCTCGCGTACCGACGATGGCGTATTCCGGTTCCGGCGTATTTGGGTCGACTTTGAAGTCAGCAGCGATCTCTCGGTAGTATCGATGCAGATACTTTCCGGTTCTGTTATCGACGATTCCTCCGATGATGCGGCCGTTTAGGAAGTCGAGAACGAACACGGCTTCACGTTCGCCGAGGACATCGGCTGGGCACGTTGCCACGGCGAATTTGCTGGTCCGGTCCGTCGTTGTTGCTTTGAGTTCATTGCTGGCGGGACCCACAAGTGCGGCTCCTCCGACACCGACAACCGCGCCCACGATCAGGCAAATGAGATGACTCTTGGAAATAGACACTACTGGTCTCCTTGAACAATGCTGACTTGATGTGCGACGGGGCATCAATGTTACCGGCAAATTCTCGTTCCGGCCAGACAGCCCCTTTGCATCGGATGCGGTCCAGCTGGCTACTTCGTTTATCGGTGGAAACGTAACCGCGGTTCGATTCATCAAGCGAAAAATCGGAAAAGGACAGTTTGCGGGATTGGGAACCGTCGTGCTGAGCAAACCGAAGGCGACCAGAGTTCTCTCCTGCTCTCGCGGCGGAACCTGTGTGTGGGGCCGTTGGACACGCGGTTAAACAATTGCAGCGAACAAGGCTCAGTCAAACCGTCCATGCAGCGATGAGCTGTGTGTAAACACTATCCCAAACATGGCTGCTGCACACCGATGCAACGGGACGTTGCGGTGTTGCTTATGCGGCCTCTCGGCGTTTGGGGCCGAGGCGGCGTAGGCGAGAGAATCCGTCGGTGTGATCTTCATTGTGGTCAACGACACACAAACGGAAGTTGTCAGTGGGATTGAGGCACTCGAAGACCTTCTCGGTTTCGAGTCGAAGCAGTACCGTCGCGAGTGCATCCAGGAAGGTCTCGCGTGTTTCAGCTTCGACACTGGCGTAGCACATTCGCTCGCTTAACGCAGATGAGAACGGCGCCCATTTTGATTCGAAGTCGTCGGAACCAACTTCAAAACCGTGGTGTTTCCAGTTATCGACGTTCCATCTTTGAATTTCGGTTGTGTAAGCAACAATGCCATCATGTTGGTGCATGACCGCTAAGTTGGCTTCGGCGTTGGTGCAGAGCATGACGTCGCCGTATTCTGCGTTGCAGTCGAAAACGAATCCGTAGGTGTCGTCTGGTTTGTGGTTCTCCGCGAAGTAGCGGATCTCGGCGGCTGTGATTTCGAACAGTGTTGCTTCGAGTGACACCCAATCGATTTCAGGTGGAGCCTTTTCGGTTCCTGCTTTGGCTTGAAGCCATGCGTCGTGAGCGGCTTCACAGGTCGGGCAAGTGACGCGACGTCCTCGGCCGAGCGGAAACGATTCTGCCATCGCCGCCCAATATTCGTCCGAAAACTCAGACGGCCATCGGGACTTCTTTGTCCGGACGACTTGCTGGTCGTGTTGGTCGCACCAGAGAAACGCACTTTGTGCTTCCCAAATGCTGCCCGGTAATTCAGGGTGTTTCGATCGCAGTTCTGCCCAAATTTGTTCCTGCCAGAATTTGAGTGACTCGTGGTTATTCTTCAGCCGCACAAGCACCCGGCAAAAGCGCACGAGCTTGTCATTGCCGACAATGTCGGCGAATGCTCTCCTTAGCTCGGTGTCGTTCATGCCGTCGATCCACGTTTGGCTGGGCCGGATGAACCAAGTGTCCAACGCCCGGTCGGGGATATTAGTCCGAGTCGTGAATCTGTTGATAGACCTCTTGAAGCGACGGTTTTGGCCGGTGAATTGCGGTAAACGGGCTGTTACGAAGAGTGCTCAACTACTTGACCGCTGAGTAGTCGGATCCGAATTGCATGCCGTATCAGGGTCAGCATTGGGATAGAAGCGAGCTGCAGAGCGAGCCAGACTAGCGAGTATCCGGAGTACTTACAGATTATGCTGGGCTTGTCCCACGGGGGGCCTCCACACACGAGTTCAACCGGAGATGCAACCGGCCAGCACAGATGCGAAGGCTCGGTGTGCCGCTCTACTTCTCCGCTGCTTATCCAGAGACTCTCAAGAAGTTCATTTGGCAGCCATGGCTGAGGTAGCGAGAACCACGACCACGAATTCGGCAATCCAGCAAAGTCGGCCCGGTTCTCAAAAAGAAGTTTGTCTGGAGTCCAGTGGGCAACCATGAACCAACCATCTTCGATGTAGACCTCAGTGAAAGTCTTTGGTCCTGTCATCTTGAAGAGGCCGTTGTTGGCGTCGTCAAAGACAATCGCGGCTACTGCGACGATGAACGCTGAGGCGAGGAGAGCCAGA
>JBGCDN010000643.1:0-6513 GCA_045105495.1 Planctomycetaceae bacterium | reverse complement strand
ATCTTTGAGAACCGACCGGATTTGCTCGATCTGCTCCGGGTTTCCACGAATGATCAATCGTTGATTGATTGAGTCGGATTGAATGACAGGACCGCCGTCTGATTCCTTGACGAACATTGTGCTAAGCATCTGAGCTGCACTAATGACGTCGGTGCTGTTCAGCGGAATCACGGCAACCGCACCGCCTGCCCCGCCGCCCTGATCCAGCTTGGCAATAAGACTACGAATCTCTTCGTGCTCCTGCTGAGTCGCCTTGATATGCAGCTTACGAGCCTGGCCGTCTTCATTCACGATCTTACCCGGCATCAGCGATTCAATCGTCTTACCTACTTCCATGACGTTTGATGACATCATGGTGTAGACCTCAAGGTATGGCGTTCGACTACCGCGAGAGAACGGACCGTCCGGCCCGGCGACGTCAACCGCTTTTACAATCTCTTCAATCAGCCTGAGCTGCTGTTGGGTTCCAGAAACAAGCAGGCTGTTGGTCCGCAGCTCAACCGTCACGTTGGTACCGTCAGTCGCCTGCGTCGAGTTACTCCGACGGCTTCGGTTCTCTGAAACGTTTTGAGTCACTGCAGGAAGGCCCAACTGAGCTCTCACGAGGTCATTCGCTTCTGTCGCATCGATGTTCGTAATGGCAATTTTCTTGAACGTGATCTTCCCAGTTGCGGCGTCAATCAGCTTCTTGACCTTGCGAAGGTTGGAAGACAAATCAGTCACAACCAGAGTATTCGAAGCCGTCAAAGCAGCAATTCGAATGAACGGATACGGATCGAGTAAGACGTCGATCTCACGAGCGATCTGCTCCACATCGCCGCTTTCCATTTTAAAAGCCACGGTCAACAGCTGGTTGTCGACGTCAGAATAGTTTTGCAGCAACTGCTCCGGCGTCACCTCTGGCACAAGGCTCGGAGGAATCCCATTGTCAAACGCCCAGACGATGAGGAAGTTGTCTTTCTGAACGGTGAGATAGCCTTCACGAAGAAGGTAGCCGTTCATAATGTCCAACGCCTTCTTGGGCGTGTACTTATTTGAGTCGAGGTGAGTGAACGAGCCTGGTGGCGTGTCGTGCATATCGAGCGTCAGCTCTGTCGCTTCTGCGAAGACCTTCAACACGTCATCCCACGATGCACCATCACTGTTGAATGAGAATTCGGTAAGCTTCTCTTTCTTGCCGTCTTCACCTTCAGCAGCACCGCCAAACGAAATCGCTCCGCTACCTTTAGCTTCAGCGGGGTTGGAGGCAGCAGCAGGTGATGTACCCGCAACGGTAGACGCTGGAGCTGACGAAGAAGAAGCCTCGACTGACGCGAAGCTAGTCCACTTACCGCGCTGTTCATCCGACAGGTGAGCCAGAACCTTTCCGTCCCATTCCTTGCTTAGCTGCTCGCGTTCTTCGCGTGTCGCTCGAATACCTTGTTCACGGACCGCTTTGCGACGCTCTTCCAACGTGGTTTTGATCTTTGTGATCTGGTCTTCTTTGAGGCCCAACTCGGAAACAATAGACCCCTGAGTCAAAGCCTCAGCACCCATTTCCTTAACCAGCATGCCTGAGAACTGCTTCCGCTGATCAGCGGTCAGAATCTTCAAAGCGTTCAGACCAGTCTGCTCTCGAAGCTTCGCTGAATCTTCAGCAAACTGCTTCCTCTTGGCTTCGCGAGCATCGCCTTCGAGCTCTCGCATCTCAGCGAGATACTTTTTGAAGTCCGGCCGCGAAGCGGTCGAAACCTTCTTGAGTTCTTCCTGCTGCTCTTCCGTCAGCCCAAGCGTTTCGACGGTGGAATCGCGTTGCAGCCGGGTCAGAGTCGAGTTACGACTCCGACGCTGCGCAAATACAGGCGAAACCATTGTGCCTGCGACTGCGATCGCAACGACGGCGAAACATGCACGGTAAAGTCGGCTCATTGGGAGGTCTTTCCGGTGACCAGTGGCTGGAGTTGGCTAGGTGGGAACAGCGGGGAATGGGTTATCGTAGATGCCGTTTCACCAGCCTTCCACGATGTTTTTCGACGCATGTTCCCCATTTTTAACGATTTACGTCGTTTTGATACTCGCAGTTACAGCTCGAAAGCCGCGTGCAAGCGGTTGATTACCTCAGATGTAACCCCTTAAACACAACTCGACCGTCACAGGGCCGCACTTTTTCCCTTTCAATCCGAATCACTTCGCGCGCGAAAGCTGACTGCGGGCAGGTTGGGATTTTTCAACATGAACCACGTGTGGCTTGTGATTCAGAAACGCGTTTTCGTCAAATCCGAAACAACTGCACCAGTCGGAAGAACCAACAGACTCGCGGAGCGATGGTCTTATCTCGCGGCTAGTCTGTTCCCCCAGCCGCCCAGCAGCCATTTTCAATTCAGAAGCCAACATTCATGACACTGACATCCCTCGCCGCCACACTGGTGTTCGTTTCATCTCCCTGCAGCGAACCAGTCGGCAACAGCGTTATTAAAGCACCGTATGCTGGTTCCGAGATTGTCATCACGACAACATCACGAGTTGCTGGAGCAATTCACTCGCTGAAATGGGACGGCGTTGAGTTCATTGATAGCCGCGATCATGGCCGGCAACTGCAGTCTGCTTCGAACTTCGACGCAGGCTCGAAGTTCTCTGGCGAAACGTTCAACCCAACCGAAGCGGGTTCCCGCAGAGATGGAGCCGGATCAACTTCCAGTAGCAAGCTGCTGCATCTCATTTCTCACAGACGGCAGCTTCAAACCACAACGCAGATGGCGTTCTGGCTGCGACCTGGCGACAAGTCCGCCAACAACATCGCCAAGAATAAAACGATTGTTTCCAATCACCTACTAACGAAACGCGTTGTCATCGGGTATCGCGACATGCCCAATGTCGTCCAGTACGACGCCACGTTCACATTGCCAGTTGACGAGAAACATACCTACGCACAGTTCGAAGCGGTCACGGGGTACATGCCGCCTGCGTTCAGCAAGTTCTACACGTGCGAACCTGTGACTGGCAAACTGAACTCCGCTAGCGATGGCCCGGGAGAACAGAACTTCCCGTTGGTCTTCAGCACTGAAGACGGTTCTCACGCCATGGGCATCTACTCCCCACAGCAACCGTCTAAGAACTACGAGAACGCAGGCTACGGCAGGTGGCGATTTTCGGCTCAGCGAGTTGTGAAATGGAACTGCGTTTTTCGAATCCAAAATGCCAAAGGGATCCCGGCCGACGACTATCGCTTTCGCAACTTCGTCATCATCGGATCGCGCGATGTGGTCGCCAGTACGATCAAGCGTCTCGCGAAACTACAGCCGGAACGTTGAACCGGCTATTCCTCATCGCCTGTTGTGGAAGCACATCATCCATGTTGCGGAAAACCAACACCGTTTCTGGTTGAGACGCAGAACCCACTCGATTCAGCGTATTCTTGCGTGTTTGCAAGTTCGGTATCAGGTTTGCATTCCAGTTTGAACTCGTCTCGCCGCACTCATAGGCCAGTCTTGTGAAACTGAAATACCTACCGGAACTCGCTGCTCTTATCGTCTCACACGCAGACGAGATTGCTCTCGAACCAGATCGAGTCACCGATGAGGTCCTCGGACAGCTCTACATCGCCTGCCGAGACCGTTCGAACCGCTGGATGGCCGAAATCGATCGCTGCGATTCGCAGGACGGATTCCTTGCGGAGGCTTTGTTGGCGGGCCGACATCCGTTGGTGGATCTCGCTGAACGAATTCTGATTAGCGACATTTTGATCCGTACATGGGCGGCCGTTCTGGTCCAAACAGATCTGACCAACAAAGCCAATCGAGTTGAGTCGCTGGCGAGAAACCTACACCTCGGACAAATGGTATTGCGACACCGCGTCATCAGCCGCGTTCTTGCCTCCACAGCCGTCACACCCGACGAAGTCAAACAGGTCAACGCAGTCAGAGAGAAGGTAGAACGCTGGACGGATATGCTAATCGGTCAGTTGGGAAGTCAGGTTCGAAAAGACTTCGCCTTCCAACCCGATCGAGCGGCAGACTTCGAAAAGACCTACTCCCGCAAAGGAACCAAAGGGGCCAACGCTCATGTGTGGCGGTTGGTCCTGACGGGCATGCGGGCGGGATTCAAACGTTGCTTGCCAGACTCGTCTCTCGTTTCCGCCGACGATCGCAACGTAGTCACGACCATTCTCGCAGCGCTCAGCCCAGACGTAACCAGCGTCACCCGTGAAGAACTAGGACCACGCGTCGGCACTCTACAGCTCTGACCAGCCTACTCCGCTATCACTTCGTCACTCGCCCCAACCAACCGTGCGCGGATGTTACGAGTCACCGATTGTGTTTGAAACGAGCACAGCCCGAACGGCTTAGACTGTTCCAATTCGAAACGAACACCGAACTTCTTGTCTTCTCGGTCGACGTCCAGGTACTCCTCGTCGTCCAGCCAAACGCGGATTGCTGTGTCGGTCACACGCAGACGAACCTTGTACCACTGGTTCAGCTTAAAGTGCCTGTAGTCTGTGGTTTCGTTCTCCGACGCATCGTATCCATCAATGGATGACAAGCCACAGACGCCACCACCCCAACCACCAAGTACTAAAGAACAGTCTTCGTCGTCACCGATCGGAAACGTCAGGCCAACGAAGAAGTCATTCCCTTCGACCTTCTTCGCTTCGAGCTCGATTTCGTAATTCGTTTTTGGCAACGGCCACTTGCGATGCAGCCCTGTGAGATCGGCACCGTAGTCCATGAAGATTCCGCCTTGCTGGACTGTGATCTCTCCCTCGCCACCGAACTCCGTGACCTCCCAACCGTCTAGGTCTTCGCCATTGAACAGCGAAACCCATGGCTGACCAGTATCGACAGAAACCGCTGCGACCGTATCCGGTTCCACCGGCGTGTTGGAAACCCCAACAGCAACCGCCACCAACGCAATCGCGGTGACAACTAAAACGAATGTGTCTTTCATGTGCGTTCGTCCTCAGTCACTGAATCAGGCAGAACCATGACGCGGCGATCTTCAATCTTCAAGCGACCTTCGGCTAGCAACCGTATCGCATCGGGGTAGGCGATCTTTTCTTCCTCGAACACCAGCGTCGCGAGTTCTTCAGGTGTGGCTCCGTCTGGAATCGAAACGGTTCTCTGTAGAATAATCGGACCGTGGTCGTAAGCGTTGTCGGCAAAGTGCACCGTACACCCGCTGACTTTGACTCCGCGATCGATCGCGGCTTCGTGAACCTTGTGTCCGAAGAAGCCTTGTCCGCAAAAAGCCGGAATCAAAGACGGATGAATGTTCACAACCTTGTTTGCGAAATCGTCCGGAATCTGGATTAGCGACAAGAACCCAGCCAGCACGACCGCCTCTGCACCAGCCGCTCGGACTTTTTCGAAGATCGCGTCGCTGAAGGTTTCAACACTTTGGAAGCTCCCGCGACGAACCACCGCAGTGTTCAACCCGCTGTCTTTCGCTCGCTCCACACCGAGGCACTGGTTGCTGCCGACAACCAAAGCAATCTCACACGGCAGTGTTCCGCGACGAATATGGTCCTGCAGATTCACCAATGTGGTTCCTCCGCCGGAAATAAGAACGGCCAGTTTCATCCGAGAAGTGCCTTAGCAGGGCGGTGAAAAAAGTAAGCAGCACGGCTTTCAGAGCCGCGGAAACACGAAAAACCACTCTGAGGGGCTGTGAAAAAACCAGATTGGGTGGCCGGGGCTGGACTGAGCCAGCGAAGGAAGCCCCGGAATCACCGGGGTTTCGCTCGTTCCTCGCTCCAACCCCGGCCACCCAACGTCATGTCCCCCAATTTATTCACAGCCTCGCAGAGTCCTGCTAAAGGCTGGAAGCATCGCTACTCATCAATCCTTGTGACGGTAGTGTGCCGCGAATGAGCTCGGTAGGCAAAGCCGAAGAGTGGATTCCACTCACGTCACTCCGCCCCAGCGTCCGCCCGCGTTAAACCCAAGCTGTTCAGACTAATTCTCCTTTAGAAGAAGCAAATACCCCGTCCAGGCGAATTGGGAACAAGTGCTTAGTAGTGGCAGTGGAGAATTCCAGTACATGGCAAAAATGCTGGAAAACGTGGGCGATTCATGGGAAATGCTGCCGAATTACAGCCTAATCGCTGTAGTTTTGCCAATCGTTAACGCGTTGTCCTATAATGCTGCCTTAGCGGGTTCGCGAGTGATGAGGGCGAAACCGTAAGTTTCGAGTTTTTCTCGGCTCCATGCCGTTAACAGTCGCTGACTGGGCGTGTTCCTGAGCCAGTTCTCCAGAATAAAAACGAGCACCCATGGTCCATCAATCCGTCCTTGAAACGGTTTCAGGTATCGATCCGGCTGAGCTGGAAGAGTGGTACGAAACGCTCGACGACGTTCTGCACCGCTATGGCGCCGATCGACTTAAAGAGCTTCTCATCCACCTTCAGGAGCGTGCATATCAGCGTGGGGTGAAGATTCCGTTCACGGCCAACACTCCGTACGTAAACACGATTCATCACGAAGACCAGCCACCATACCCCGGCAACCGAGACATCGAACGCCGGATCAAGAACATCGT
>JBGCDN010000642.1:0-4285 GCA_045105495.1 Planctomycetaceae bacterium | reverse complement strand
GTTCCGAAACCGGGTCGCGGCTTCCCGTTTCGCAGAAGCTGGTCGTCGGCCAGCATGATGTTTCGTACTTTCTGATATCCCTGCGGGCTGAACAGAGTTGCCATGAAATCGCAGGCCGCTTTGATTTGCTTTTCGTTGAGGTCGCCCATGCGAATGCCGTCGGCGTCTGGTCGAGCTGGCAGGTTTGTCCATTCTCGTCGTTTGGGTGTCTTCAGTTTGCTCATCAACTTCGCGCGGCCGGCGTCGTCTAGTGTGGCTGCGAACGTCATGGCTGCCGCGGCCATCGCTTTGGGAGAGTGATCGCTGTTCGCAGGCTTGTAGGTTCCAACGATCTCGCTGGCTTTCGACACGTACAGTTCCTGAGCCACCACTGGGCTGCAGGCGATAAGGCAGACAACGAGAATTCTCATGACCGGATTCCTTTGAAGGTGAACGCTTCGAGTTTGTCTGGACCGATTCCATTCTTCAAGCCGCGCGGGTAATCATGTTGTCTCGCATACCAGGGACTGTTGCCACGTGACCTCGTCGCTTTGTTAAACTCTCGGGATGAGAACCACGCCGTATGTCGCCGTCATTTTCCTGGTCACAATCGCAGCGCCGATCGTCCGAGCAGACGATCCAACGAAGGGTGAGAAGCTATTCGCTCTGCGGTTGAAGTCGTTGTTTGCTGAGAAATGTCTGGCGTGCCATGGTGCTGATCCGGAAGACATTTCCGGTGGGCTCGACATGCGGACTCGCGACGGAATCCTAAAGGGCGGCGAATCGTTCGAAGCCGATGTCCTTCATCCTGGCAAGGGGGCAACCAGTTACCTGTATCTCGTGACGACTCGAACGGAAGAGGGTTACGAGATGCCGCCGAAAGAGGCGGAGAAACTCTCGCTTGAACAGCAGAACTGGATTCGTGATTGGATCAACGAAGGCGCTCCTTGGCCAAGTGATGAACGTGTTGCGGAAATTCAGAATGAGTACGCCGAAGGGGTCGTTGTCCCAACATCGGGTGGGCTAAGCGACGATTGGACGAACCGGCGATACGACAAGAAACACCTTTGGGCCTACAAGCCGCTTGATGTCGTGAAGCCGCCCGCTGACGTGCATGCTGTTGACTGGTTCATAGATCGCAAGTTGAAAGCAGCGAACATCAAACCGCTCGGCGATGCCGCCCCGCGCGAACTGGCGCGACGATTGAGCTTTGGATTGACCGGGTTGCCTCCCCAGGTCGAAGAGATCAGTCAGTTTGTTCAACAGGCGGTCGCTGGATCTGACGCCGCAGTTCAGAAGTACGTTGATGAACTCATGGCTTCGCCACACTACGGAGAACATTTTGGGCGGCATTGGCTGGACGTTGCTCGCTACGCGGATACGGCGGGATTCGCCAACGACTACGCGCGTCCGAATGCATGGCGGTATCGAGACTATGTTGTCCGAGCGTTCAACAACGACAAACCGTTCGACGATTTCGTTCGAGAACAAATCGCTGGTGACGAGATCGATCCGAACGATCCGGAAAAACGAATTGCCACCGGGTTTCTGCGAATGGGGCCGTGGGAACAAACAGCGATGAGCGTCTTCCGCGTCACTCGTCAGCAATGGCTGGACGACGTGGTCGATTCAGTCGGACAGTCATTCCTCGGACACCCGCTGCAGTGTGCGAAGTGTCACGATCACAAATTTGATCCGGTTCCAACTCGCGACTACTACAGCATGATGGCAGTATTCTCGACGACACAATTCGCCGAACGCAACACGCCATTCCTTGAATCAGAAAACAAAGCCAGGTTCAAACCGGCTCTCGAATGGACGAAGGCCAAAATCGCTGCGTACCAAAAGCAACGCACTGAACTGCAGCAACGCGTTCAGAAGAACAGGAAGTCGGAACAGGGAGATGCCAAGGTGGGAGACAACGGTCTTGACCCGGGCGACGAAGCCTCGCTGGCACGCATGGGTAAGAACATCGCGCGGCACAATTGGGAACTGCAGAAGGTTCAACCCATTGCCTTCGGCGTTTACACGGGCAAGACAATTGAACGCAAGAGCGTGGGGAACCGACTCAAGGCTCCGAAAGATCCGTGGGCCAAGGGCAACCTCGAAGAAGATACAATCCTCACCGGCGGTGATGCCTACAGCCGCGGCGCACCCGTCACCCCCGCCCCGCTGAGTGCTGCGGCCGAGCTTGGCCTGATGACGGTTACGGAGTTTCCCGGTGGACAGGGCAAACGACGATTGGCTCTGGCAGATTGGATTACTCACGAAAACAACCCGCTGACCGCACGTGTGATTGTGAACCGAGTTTGGTCGTGGCACTTCGGACGCGGCATTGCGGGGAACCCCAACAATGTTGGTTCGACCGGCAAGCTGCCGACGCACCCGCAACTGTTGGACTACCTCGCTGATTGGTTCGTCAAGCACGACTGGTCAATCAAGCAGCTCAACAAACTCATTCTCACCTCACGCACATACCGGCGTTCTACCCGGACTGATGGTGCTCAAGTGGAGTCCGGTGGCGATCATTACGATCTCTACAAGACCTTTGCTCCGCGGCGGCTCACTGCTGAAGAACTCCGTGACGCGATGTTGGCTGCGAGTGGTGAACTGAACCGCGAAGTCGGTGGTATTCCGGTTCGTCCTGACATCAACATGGAAGTTGCGATGCAACCGCGTCAGATCATGGGCGGAACAGCCTCTGTCTACGAACCCGACCCACTGCCCAAACAACGCAACCGACGAACAATCTACGCCGAGAAAATCCGCGGCCTGCGCGATCCGTTTATGGAGTCGTTCAACCAACCGGGTTCTGATAAATCCTGCGAGCTCCGCGAAACATCGACCGTGGCTCCGCAAGCCCTGACGCTGTTCAACGCCGAAGAGGTTCAAGACCGAGCACTCGCGTTCGCACATCGTCTGGTTCACTCGAAGGCTGACGATGCAGCCGTTATCCAGAACGCATTCGAAATCGCAATCGGTCGCGCTCCCACAGAGCCGGAACAGCAGGCGTGTCTCACTCACTGGCAGGCCGCCACAAAAGAGGAAGCGACCAAAGCCTACAAGCCCCGCCGGTTCGAAGCCGAAGTGGCGAGAACCGTGATGGCTGAAAAGACAGGCGAACCCTACGACTTTGTCGAAGTGATGCCCGCCTACAAAACGTATCAACCCGATCTACAGCCACATCAAACAGATGCCCGAACACGCGGCTTGGCTCAGGTGTGCCTTGTGATTTTCAACCTGAATGAATTCGCGTATGTGGATTGAATGTCGGCCTTACGCACAAGAATGGAAGGTAGACAGCAGTAGAGTCGTCTACAGCAAAGTGGATGGAACCCTCTCGGTCGCAGCATCCGCGGAAAACGGTGACAGTCGAAATCGAAGTCACCACTCCCGGTTCAATTGGGCTTCGAGTCGAAGATGGTTTAGGGTTCTCGTAGTTGCTGTGTCGACAATAGCCTCGCCTTTTGACCCATGTAGTCGGTGGTCCACTTGACCTCTTCGTCATTCAAAGCGACTGCCCACGCGTTGACTGGAATCTTGCTCCAGTGCAAGTACCGTTGTTTCGATTGCCAGACGCCGCGCGGATCAGTGGGGACGTCGCGGAAGAGGCGAACAAGTTCAACGAGGACTAGGAACTTGTCTCTCATGCAGAGAAGCAAGAACAAACAGGACCGCGATCATGTCGGAGCCACCTGGAAGTCAGACGGAAGAATAAAGGAATGCCGTTCGTTGGAGGATTCGCTCCAGCTTTGTTCTGATGTGTACCACGATCAGTTTTGTCTAAGCCAATTTCAACTGCAGGGAGCCCACAGTGTCAGACGTCATTGTAACGTTCGGAGAAATCATGGGCCGGATGGCAGCGCCGGAACATCTTCGGTTGCGGCAGGCTCATCAATTCGATGTCACTTACGCTGGAGCCGAAGCCAACGTTGCTGTTTCGGTTCGTAATTTCGGCGGAACATCACGCTACGTGACCGCTCTGCCAAAACACGCTTTGGCTGAAGCAACAGTCGATTCGGTTCGTCGCCTCGGTGTTGATACCAGATTCATCCAGCGAACAGATGAAGGTCGTCTTGGCCTGTACTTCCTTGAAACCGGAGCCAATCAACGGCCGAGCAACGTCGTCTACGATCGAGCGAACTCGGCAGTCTCGATCACACCGGGCGACACTTACGACTGGAGTGCGATCTTCAACGGAGCTCAATGGCTGCACCTCAGCGGCATCACCCCTTCACTCTCCCAGTGTGCAGCAGACGCCAACTTGCTCGCTGCGAAGAAGGCAAAGGAAGCCGGGCTACGAGTT
>JBGCDN010000641.1:0-20471 GCA_045105495.1 Planctomycetaceae bacterium | reverse complement strand
GACGATGTCATTGAACTTCATCATCACGATTACGTGATGCAAAACGACGTCGTGCATGGCGATGCTGGCGACGACACGATCATTGGTGACCATAGCCTGAAGTTGCTGCCGGCAGCGTCATCTTTGCAGACGCGAAGCGATCATCCTGATCCGCAAGAGGTTCCACTTCAGGTACAGAATGAGACAAGCCGAGCTCTTGGCGACATTGCCTCAGCACGTAGCACCGAGATGCGTGCCCACTTGAAGGACAACCACGTCAAGTCGGAAATCCCAAAACGTCGCGACCAGAAGCTTGTTCCGTTTAAGTTCGAATACACTGTGTCGATGTCCAACGATGAACTGAACGGCGATGATGGAGTCGACGTGATCATCGGCGACCGTGCTGAAACTGTGATGCCAATTCTCTTAGAAAGCCCTGAACGCAATTCAGACGCGAGCCAACTGGTTGCATCACTTAACGCCACCACAAACCGTGGACGACTTCGAAGTCAGATCGAAATTCGAGAACCTGTTAGTCACGTCGAACACCGATACTTCACCGGTCGGATTCACAAGTCCACGACGGAACCTGCAGAATCAGTTCGACAAGACACGATCGACGGTGGTGCCCACGGCGACACTCTGATCGGCGACAACGCCGAAGTGAAACCAATTTTTATCCGCGATGTCACTCGAGACCAGGTCACCTACGCGGTCACTCCGATTGAAATCCGCGAAGGCGGTGATGACATCATCCATGGTGGGTTGGGCAACGACGTTGTCTTCGGCCAAATGGGCGACGACTTCATCCGTGGGAACGAAGGCAAAGACACTCTTTGGGGCGGTCGCGGTGAAGATGAAATTCACGGCGACGCCGGTGCAGACGAAATTCGAGGCGGTGGAAATCGCGACAAACTTCGCAAAGACGCGCAGGACACCAAAGTTCTCGCCGGCGGGGGCAACGGCATCAACGACGTTGATATTGCAGTCCACAACCCATGGGGTTCTCTCGTCGACAACATCTTCTCCGCTGCTGACAGCATCGACCCAAACACCAACCTCTGGGAAACCTTCATCCGTGGTGACGAAGAAGGCGGTGAATAGTCTCCGTTAGTTTGTGCCTGCTAGACTGGCTCAATCCATCAACGGTGTTTGCAAAGTCATTCTTTGGCGTGAACAATGATGGCTGCGTTCATAACTCTGTAGGACACTCACATGGCTCAGCAGTCTCGACGGCAGTTCTTATCTCAATCAACCGCGCTTGCAGGTGCGGTTGCGTTTCCGTGGTCGACGCCCGCGTTCGCGAACGTCTCACCAAACGATCGACCTGTTATCGGGTGCATCGGCCTCGGGGGGATGGGAAGAGGCGATGCGAAGAACCACGCTCGGTTTGGTGACATCGTTGCGGTGTGCGACGTTGATGAAAAGCACGCCGAGATGGCGAAGAACCATGAGCAAATGGGCAAAGGCAAAGCCGATGCTTACGGCGACTATCGCAAGGTTCTAGAACGCGATGACATTGATGTCGTTAGCATCGTCACCCCAGATCACTGGCACGTAAAGATTGCCATCGAAGCGCTTCAAGCTGGCAAGCACGTGTTCTGCCAGAAGCCACTCACGCTGACGCTCGAAGAAAATCAGCTCATTCGCAAAGCCTGCCAAAAACACAAAGACAAAGTATTCTTCATCGGCACGCAACAACGTAGTTCGAAGAACCTGTTTCTGCGTGCCGTAAACATGGTTCAGAAGGGCTTGATTGGCGACGTCGAACGAATCACGGTTGGTATCGAACGCGGAGGCGTCGCGAAGAATCCGTTCAAGAAGGTAGCTCCACCAGCGAATCTCGATTGGGACATGTGGCTCGGGCAGGCGCCGAAGGTTGATTACATCAAAGAACGCTGCCACGGGAACTTCCGATGGTGGTATGAGTACTCAGGCGGCAAGTTCACCGACTGGGGTGCACACCACATCGACATCGCGCTTTGGGCGATCGGGCAAAACGGTCCGGGCACGGGACCAATTGAGTTTGATGGAACCGATGCCAACCATCCGGTGGAATTCAAAGACGGGTATCCAACCGTAGACGATCGTTACAACACGGCTCATGACTATGCGGTGAAGTGTAAGTTCGCCAACGGCATTGAGATGATCGTCGAGAGCCGAGGACGCAACGGCATTCTGTTTGAAGGAACCAAAGGTCGCTTCTTTGTGAATCGAGGAACCATTGCGGGCCTTCCAATCGAACAGAAGCGAGACGAAGGAAAGTTTGGCGACGACGAGCTTACAGCTCTCTACAAAGGTAAGCCGTTTGAAGGCCACAAAGAGAACTTCTACCGCTGCCTAAGCGAAGGCGGCTTGCCAGTTTCTGACGTCTTTACCCACGTCCAGACCATGAATGCCTGCCATCTGGCCGCAATTGCCGCTCGAGTAAATCGCGTCGTCAAATGGGACCCGAAGAACGAAAAGATCATCGGCGATGAAGCAGCAGCCAGCCTGTTTGCTCGAACGCCACGCAAGGGTTTTGAGATCCCTAGCGTTTGATATTCGCTCTTGGGCTCGCAACGGCGCATGACCAGAACCAGCGTGTGCGCCGTTGCCCTCCCCGTCGCTCTCGTCACTTAGGCTCCGGCCCTCCCAGACAAGTGGGAGGGTTTCCCGTGCTTATGCCGAATTGCCTGGGTATGTCTGTGGTCTCTTTAAGCGTGTCAGTCCGTAGGCAACTAAGCCGAGGACAACGGTTCCAATTGTCGCTTTCCACTGTCCGGCGGAATCCTGAGTTGTGCAGCGAATGGCAGCAAGAGTCATTGTGACGATTACGTAGAGAGCCGGGATGAATGGGAAGCCAAACATTCTGATGACCGTGCCTTTCGCTCGAAGAACAAACAGACTGGCAACGGTTGCTGCCGTGCTGACTGCGAGAATCAGGCTCAGGTAGTCGATCAGGTCTTTCAGTGTCGAAATCCACACGACGATGCTCGCGAGAACAACCTGAAGCAGAATTGCGGCCGTCGCATTGTTCTCGTTGAATCGGAAGACCCGAGGAAACACACCATCGTCTGCCATCCGCGCGTAGACGCGTGGGCCGGCGATGACCATGGCTGAAACGGAACTGGCCAGCGACAAACAAATCGTGATTTGGATCAGCCGAGACAACAGAGTTCCACCCACGGCGTCGGCGGCCACCATCGCGACTTTGGGCTGATTCACAATTGCCGCAGGGTCCGGTCCGAAGACGAAGATGTAGTTCAGAACCAGATAAAGCCCGGTCACGATCAACGTCGCGATCCACATTGATCTCGGTACTGTCCGTTCCGGATCTTTGACTTCGCTGGAGATGTAAACAGCCGCGTTGTAACCACTGTAAGACAGCGAGAACCACATGATCTGCGTGGCAAACACACTGATGTTAAATGGCGACGAAGGTGGTGAATCGAGATTGTGTCCTGGCCACGAGCCAAATTTCGCAAAGGCGAAAACAATCAGTCCGCCAATCACCAGTAGCTTGACTGCCACAACCATGTTCTGAACCCAGACACCGGGTTCTCGCACCAAGTGCATGAGACCAAAAACAACGATGACGCCGATCGCAAGCGGCTTCACATACTGATCCTGTCCGGGAACCGCGTATTCCGCAAAGGCTAGCGCTGCAAAAGCAATCGCGCCCGTAAACCCGGCAATCAGTGATATCCAACCCGCCATGAACCCCGCGAGAGGATGGACGGTTCTCGTAAGAAACAGGTACTCACCTCCTGATTCGCTCATATGACGAGCAAGCCCGCCGTAGCTAATCGCTCCGCACAGCGCGATGATTCCGCCGACTAACCAGGCCACCATCACAATCGCGCGGTTGTCGACGGAGCCCATGGCGAAGCCGGAGGAGGTATAGACACCTGCTCCAATCATGTTGGCAACAACTAACGCGACGCATGACCAAAGACCGAACGGGCGTTTGCCTGCCGCAGAGTCAATATCCTGACCTGTGTTTGATGCGGACTTCGGTGCTGCGAATGGGTTCTCTGAATAACTCACTTCCGTTTGAACCTGAGGAAGTAGTTTTCTTCGAGCCCGTCGATCTCAAGTTCTTCGATCAGTTCGAAGCCAGCATCTTCGATTTCTTTTCGAAAGATCGTTTTGCCAGCTCGGACATGCCCCATCACAAACGGACGACTCACACCTTCAATGCGTTCAAAGTCGATCACCACCAACGTTCCATCCGGCTTGAGTGCTCGACGAATCGATTGCATGGTTGAGCGTGGGTATTCGAAGTGATGGTACGCATCGCAAATGAAAACCAGATCGACGCTTCCACCAGGCAGGCGGATTGAGTTTTCCGCACATAGCACGGCGGACACGTTTTCCGTCTTCGTCTTCGCAGCGCCTGCCAGAATGTGTTTCAAGAATGCCGGGACGATATCAACAGCGTAGACCCAGCCCTTCTCGCCAACTTTGTCTGCGAACAAACGGGTGTAGAGGCCGGTGCCAGAACCAATATCAGCGATTCTCATTCCCGGTTTGATGTTGCAAGCCTCAACGATTTTCACCCGATTCGAATAAATCTCACGACTCTCACCTTCGAATCGCTTCACCCACTCTTCAATCTTGAGGTCCTTGGCGAGGTACTTCTCGTTGATGCCAGGTTTAACGCTTTTCTCTTGATCGTTGGCCTTAATGTAGGCCACAGCCTGTTCGAGATAGATGCCTTTGGGCAAGCCAATGACGGCGGATTCTTTGACAGCTGTTTCCAAGTCGACGCCCTGGTCGAGTACCCGAAACGGCAACCAAACCGCTCCCACTCGAACGGCCGAACCGCAGTGCAACAGCGTTGGCTTTCCGTCAGCAAGTAATTCTCGGACCTGCTTGAACGCGTCCGGAGCGATGATGCCTCGAATCGGGATCGAAACATATTCCATGCCCGATTCTTTGACTGCCTTTGGTTCGTCCCACTTCACCTCACCCGCAGATCGCAGGCTGATGACACGTTTGACGCCCTTCTTCGCCATGGCAGGCAAATCGTCTGGTTGCGGTTGCCCGGCAAGGTACAGAGAACCAACGCTGGAGAGGTTCTTGATGGAACCAATCGCGATTGGCTTGGGCGCCGCCTTGTCTGCGGACTCTTGTGGTCCGCTGATTGGCAGGATGAGCGTAAGCAGTGTCGAAAGTAGCATGGTGAACCTCAAGTAATTGACGCCTTCAAGTTAACCGCCTTCCGAATCCAACGGAAGCGTTCCGCTTTACCGCGTGCGGCAACAACGTTGGGACGGCGGTTCTCGTGGGGCTCCTGCCGCAAGAACGTTCCGCGACGGGCTCTGCGTATTCGCCCAACGCGTCTTGCCGAAACGAAGAGGGTCTGCAACGACAACCAGCGCGCGTTGCGACCCTCCGGTTTGGATTTATTCCTTACCAGGTCCGGCCGCCCCACATGATGTCGGTGTCGGGCAGAAGTTCGACCAGGTCATTTACCGTTTGTTGGTTCGCGGAAGTTCCGTCGATGTCCAACATCTCAACCTGTCGCAGCGACTTCATCACAATCAAACCACGACCGCTCACGCGGGTGTTCTTGCTGAGACTAAGCTTCTTCAGTTTCTTCGACGACTTCAGGAATTTCAGCCCGTCATCAGTGATGCCGTTTGAACCAACGAATAGCTCTTCCAGGTTCTTGCAAGCTCGAAGCCCCTTCAGCGTTTCGTCAGAGATACCCGCCGTTCCAGCGATCAGAACCTTTAAGTTCGGCATGTTCTTCAGGTACTTCGAACCCTCCACCCCGAATAGGGTCTGTCCAACTTCCAACCGTTCAAGGTTCGGTAGTTTGAGTAGCTTAAAAACTGCGCCGTTCGTGGTAGCGCGCCGTAGTTTGAGCGATCGCAGGTTCTCAAGATTCTGGAGATGCACGAGCCCTTGGTCAGAGACTTTCGTGTGATCGAGATCCAACTCACGCAGGCCGGACAGTCCTGAAAGAACCGGCATCATGGCATCGTTCCAAGCGGTTCCAGCCAGCTTCAATGATTCAAGCTGTTGCAGGTTCGCTATAGGTTGGCAGGAAGCAGCGGAGAGCAAACGACCGCCACTCAAATCCAGCTCTTTGAGATTGGGGAACCTCTGAAGAGCTTCGATCGCTTTTACGGTGACCGGGGCTGCCGAGAGCTTGAGTGAGGTGACTGCCTCGTTTGCTGGCGAGGCGTTGGCAGCCTCGACAATCATGTCGTCCGTGTATTGCCTGGGTGATGTATTGAGGAATGCATCGACGAGCTGCTGCGGTGTTGGAGCAGCTGGTGCTGCCGCTGTTGGTTCCGCCGAAGTGGTGTCCGCCGGTGCTGCTGTGTTCTCGCCGTCCCCCACAGCGTCTTTCGCTCGATCGGCAATGTCGGACGCTGCTTCCTTCGCCGCATCACAGCCGCAGGACAACAAAGCAAAGCCGCCAATCACGAACGCAGCGAACGGCAATTTGTACAAACGCATCTTTCAGTCTCCACACTAAGCCAAGCCCTTGTGTGGAACATCATACGATCGCAAAAGACCTCACAAAACCCGTCGTCCGAAAACAGTCGCTTTCGAAGAGGGACACCGACGCTGCCGAAATCGTGATCGCTACGGGATGTAACGTCGTGGCCAGTAAATGCTGGTGGCTGGAACACCGGCGCTGGCGAGCGAATTTCGCAGCGATTCTTCGGCAGATGCTTTCGCCGATTCGCGCCTCAGAACTTTGACACGCACGCCAGTGTCGTCTCCCTGCGCCGCTCGAGCCATCTGGACAATTTGGTCCATCGATGCCGCTTTGTATTCTTCTTGCCCGTCCTTCTTCGTGAGCACAGCGAATTCGCGAGCATCGATAAGGACCGTGACGACGTTATCTTCGAGACCAGCTTTCATCAGATCGCTTGTGGTTTCGACGGGACCACCGCCTCCACTTGCATCGACGTCAGCATTCCCTTCGGCGCCTGAACCTCCACCGAAGCCCGGTATGCCGGTGTACATTCCAAGCAGGAACGCGACCACAACGGCAGCGCCAACGCCTTTTGTTAATGAGCCTGAGCCCTTTTTCTTTCTGCTCATGTTCGCCTCCGACGTGGCCACACTCATGATTGTTACCTGTTTCCGGTTTTCAGAGAAGGCCCGTCTGGGGTGAACCCAAGAATTGCAAATTCGAACCAGTGACGCCCACCACTGTCCTCACGCATCCGAGCCAACGCTCCGGGAAGTGCGTCTTCCGTTCGCTGTCTGGCGCCGGCACTCGCGTCGCCGTAACTAAAGAGGATGATGACCAGCGTCTTCGGCTCGGTGAATGACTTGTAGGCGTCGAATAGTTCGCCCTCAATTTCAGCTTGGGTTCTTGCCCGAATGGTTCGAACCTGTTCCGCGTTCGTGAATTCAAGCGAACCATCTTCCGCGACATACACTTCCCAGATGTCGCAGCGCTTCTGCATTTCGCCGTAGCTAATCAGCATCTTCAGCAACTCGGGCCCGTTCGACTTTTGCATGTTGCGAAGTGTCTGTTTCAGATCCTGCTTTTGGCGAGCGGTATAGCTGCCCTGAGCCGGGTCGATTCGCAACAGCTTGTTCACAGTTGATTCCGGAACATTGAAAATCTCAGACAGAATTTCTCCGGCCTGGTCGTGCTGGGCTAACAGGCTTTGTTGTTGTTCGTCCAGCTTGTTCATCTTGCTGGCGTACGACGCATCCATCCGCTTCCGAAGTTCTTCCGCCTGACTTAGCAACTGCTGCCTGACTTCGGCCGCACGTTTCTCCAAGACCGCTTCCGACTTCGAAGACGTATCACGCACTTCCATAAACTGTGCGAAGATCACAATCAGCAGCAGGTCCAGCAGCGGGGTTAACTGGAACGTCATTTTCTTAGACGCCAGTTTCATGAATCGTCCCCGGACACCTGCAGCGCCAGTTCGCGCTTAGCGCGAGCGATCATGTCTCGCACGTGATCGCGGTTGGTGTTAAGGCGAAGGAACCCGGTCTCCAGCCAGCTGTTCACAAACATCAGTAGGATGGCGGACGTCAAGCCAGCGAACGTCGACCAGATTGCGTCGCCGAAACTGGAGACAATGCCAGACAGCGTTGCAGTTGCATCAATCGCCTTGTCAGCCTGCAGTGCGGTTCCGATAGCCAGGATGGTGCCTAGAACTCCGGCCAGCGGATAGGCTTCGATCATCGTCCGGCACATGTTGTATGACGTAGCGAACGACATGGAATCGAGATAACCACGACGCTCGTCCAGGATATTCATTCGCAGCAGGCATTCCTGCCGGTCAGCCCCGCGCGTTTCGTCCGCCAGAACATCGTTCACATCAGAAATGAAGGCTTCAATCTGATCCGAATAATGCCCACCTTTCGACAGCACACTTCGATGCTTTAGTCCTCGAGTAAACTCGTCGAGCGAACCAACGATGCGTCTAAGATCACGCCCCGACCAAACCCAAAGCACAAAGAACGCAAACAAATGCGCAGCGCAGGCTCCCACAATGACGGTTGTCGACATGCCAGACAGCCGCGCGAGCAACTCGGGCGAAATTTCTGGCATCTGTAACATCAACACTCGCAAGCTCCTTGAGTAGCGATCGTGGGCATTGGGCGGCGGTTTCCAGAACCTCAAAAACCTTAGATTGAGCCCACAACAATCGTTCGGAACCGAATTTTCCTTTCCGGACGACTGCCGGAACTCGCTGGATTTAGGGTAGTTCAAGCCGTCGATAGGCGTCCAGACGTCGTTTTCCGACTCAATTGTCACACCTGACAGTGCCAATCGAAGTATCTTGGGCGTGAAACCCGGCTCTGCGGCAGTTTGAGGCGTTTTTTCGAATCCGATTGCGTCTACACAGCGAAACTGCCTCTGCGGATGCATCTAAGCGGTATTGGATGCTCAATTACGACCACTCACAGTAAGTCTGCGAGACAAAGTCAGCTTCCGTCTACTATCTGAACACATCAGAGCTTTCTGCAGAGGGAATTAACCAGCGGTGTCCGTGCTTCAAAAAGTCGCAACCGGAGACGAAGAGTCTGTCCGCCAATGCCTGGATGAGTATGGCGGGCTGGTCTGGTCTCTCGCTCGTCGATTCCTGAAAGATCGATCTGAAGCGGAAGATGCCGTTCAAGACATCTTCCTGGCCATCTGGCAAAACGCCTACAGGTACGATCCGAAGGTCGCGTCGGAAGCAACTTTCATCGCGGTTATTGCCCGACGCCGATTGATCGATCGACGCCGTCGCCAAAACAGTCGGCCAGAATCGGAAACAATGGTGTCTGAACCAAGCACCACCGACCGGTCCGCTGAACAGCTCGCTGCTCTCGGAGACGAAGCTGAACTGGCAGCCAAGGTTCTTGAGACTCTTCCCGAGCAACAAGTTCAAGTGCTGCGGATGTCGATCTTCGATGGGCTGACGCACTCCGAGATCGCGACGACGACGGGACTGGCGATCGGGACTGTCAAAACTCAAATTCGACGTGGACTACAAAAACTAAGAGACCGTCTCGCCGCAAGGCACTCGATTGCGGGAGGGATGTAATGAATAACCAACCATTACCTGAAAACGACCGGCTGCTTGAGCTTCTCGCAACGTACGCAACCGATTCACTGACCGGCGAAGAGGTCGCTGAACTACGCGCACTTCTACAGGAGGCTGATGGAGTCGAAGAAGACGACTTCGAACTCGCAGCCGCAGCCATGCATCTTGCCATGAACAATGCGAATCATGCTCTGCCTGACGAAGTTGTCGACAAAGTTCTCTCAGACGCGAACGATTACTTCACCAAGAACGTAAAGCCAACGACACCAGCACCTGCAGTCGGTGCAGTTTCGTCCTTCAATTTGCGAGAAGCATTGGCTTGGTTCATTGCTGCTGCCGCGGTCGTGTTTGCATTCAGCTCACAGCAAAAGGAAGTCGTTCAGCCACCGACGGAAGTCGTTCAGCGCTCGAATGAGGAAGTTCGGGACGCGTTGATCGCCAATCCGAATACGGTTCAGTGGGACTGGATTGCTACAGAAGACCCGTCAGCGATCAACGCATCTGGTGACATTGTTTGGAACAACGACAAGCAAAAGGGTTTCATGAAGATCACGAATCTTCAACCGAATGACGTCACTGAATGCTGCTACCAACTTTGGATCTTCGACAAAAACCAAGAGCATCCGATTGACGGTGGCATCTTCAATATCACGAGTGCCGACCAGCTGATCCCAATCGAGGCGAAGCTTAAGGTGAACCAGTTCTTTCAATTCGCTGTTACCGTCGAGAAGCCCGACGGAGTCGTCGTTTCTGATCAGGAACGTGTCCCCCTTCTGGCTAAGCTGTAACGACCGAATCTGCTTCCGTTGTGGTAGTGCCTAAACCGAGGCAGGTCGCACGGTCCTTGCAACCATCGCGATGCCGGACATGGTGAAGCTGAAAGCTTCCCTATTCGGCATTATTTTGCGCTACTTCTCGTCGAATTGGGGGTGTCGAGCGGTCAGTCTCACGCTCTGTTTGCATCCGGTACGAAGTAATTGCAAGAATGCGGTGCAGGGATGTGCCCCACAGCTAATGTGTTCGCGCATGGAGAGCTTTCGTCGCAGGCCTCACAAAGGTCACTACCATGCCGTCTCGCCCATCCTGGAAGGGTCACCTTCGCCTTAGCCTCGTTACGGTACCCGTTAAAGCGTTTACTGCGTCGAATTCCAGCTCCGGAGAGGTTCGACTGAATCAGTTGCACAACGAATGTAACAGCCGGATTCAGTACAAGAAGACCTGCCCGATTCATGGCGAGATCTCGACTGCCGAAATTGTTTCCGGCTACGAGTATTCCAAAGGGCAATATGTCGTTATCGATCCTGACGAATTGGATCAGTTGCGAACCAAGAGCGACAAAGCGATTTCGATCAACGCGTTTGTGAGTTCAGACGAAATCGATCCGCTCTATCACGCCGGTCGAACTTACTACTTGCTTCCATCAGAGCCCATCGGCCAAAAACCGTACTCGCTCATTGTGCAGGCCATGGAAGATGAAGGTCAGGTGGCGATTGCTCAGGTTGTCATTTCCAGTCGCGAACAACTTGTCATGTTGAGGCCAATGGGCCGCCTGCTGATGATGACGTTGCTAAGTCATCAAACGAAAGTCAAAGCACCAATCGACTTTGAAGAAGAACTTGCAGACGTGGAATGCAGTACAGAAGAAGTCGAACTCACCAAGTCGCTGGTCAAGGGGCTTGTGAAGGACGATTTCGAATACTCCAGCTACGAAGATTCCTACGTCACGAAGCTCAAGCAACTGATTGAAGCTCGAGTCGAAGGCAAGGAACTGGTCTCTCCAGATGGCAGTGAAGAACCAGAAGTCATCAACCTCATGGACGCTCTGAAAGCCAGCGTTGAACGCGTGAAGGAAGCCGAACCGGTTCGTCCAACGAAGAAGAAAACGACCAAGAAGAAGACCGCCCCAAAAATGACCAGCGCGGCTCGCAAGACCACGAAGAAGAAAACCAAAAAGAAAACCGGCTAGGGAACTTCCAGTTCCATCGGGTGCGGCAGCAATGTTGGGATGGTGGTTATCGGTTGGTTTATCGCCGCGTGGGTGGTTTTGGTGGTGTGTTTTGAGAGTGACTGTTCGTCACTCTCAACGCCGTCGGTGGGGCAAAACGCTTCGTTATGAATGATCGAATGCCATTGCAGGGCGAGGTTGTTGCGATCTCCGGGCGACTTGTCTCTTTGAGCCATGCGGATGCCGCAGACCTGATTTCTTCGATGGGTGGCCGTTTCTCTCGAACTGTCAACCGCAAGACAACCATGCTTGTTGTTGGCGGCGACGGGCTTCCGCTCTCACCCGACGGCGAGGCAGACGCAAAGCTTCGGTTGGCCTTCGAACTTGTGGATTCCGGCGTCGACATCAACGTCGTGTCAGAGGCCGACTTTCTGGTTCAAACGGATCAAGCCGGATCCGAAGAGAGTGTTCGACGCGAATACACATTGGCTGAACTAACACAGATCGTTGGCGTATCTGCGCACACGATTCGACGATGGGTGCGGCATGGATTGCTCTCGCCTATCGCTGTCAAAAACGGGCTGCAGCTGTTTGATTTTGGACAGGTTTCCAGACTCGGCACGTTGGCCGAACTTGCCTCGAATGGTGTTTCTCCGGCAGCGATTCGAAAGGGTCTTGAGCAGCTGAGCTTATGGCTGGACAACGGAGATCCGGCCGAACTTCTGACGGCCCTTGATTCACACAGGCACAACCTGATTGTGCGCCTCAAAGACGGACGTTTTGCGGAAACGCGTGGACAACTCCTGTTCGACTTCGACTCAGCCGATGAAGGGTCAGAACAAGCAACCGTCCTGGGACTTCCCACCACCCCACTACTCGAACGCGCGATGGAGTATGAGGACGAGGGTAATATCGAGCTCGCTGCGGCGGTCTACCGTGAGGTTCTTGACCGAGGTGATGAGGAACCCGAGACACGTTTTCACTTCGCCAATGTGTTGTACAACCTGGGCCAGGTGCAAGACGCGATCGAATTGTTCGAAGAGGCTTTGGATCGCGATGCTGACTACGTCGAAGCGTGGAACAACGTGGGTTCCGCCTACCTCGATCTGGACCGCGCGGAAGATGCGGTTGTCGCTTTCCGCAGAGCTCTGGATCTTCGGCCAAACTACGCCGACGCTCATTTCAATCTCGCCACAACTTTGGACGAACTCGGCGATTCAGACGCCGCCCGACCTCACTGGGTAGCCTTCTTAAACCTGAGCGAGAGCACCAATCGATCAACTGGTGTTCGCTCGCGTCGGCTGACCGCAAAGCAACACGTGGACGATAGCGATCAGGACTCTCCGATGATCCTTCGCTTTCAAAGCCCGCAGTGATAGCGGACGGGCTTACGAGTTGATGTTACTGGTGGCCTATCGCCTCACGAATTGCATTCGCCATCTCTGCCATGCCAGAGAACCGATCATCTTGTGCACACAGGCAACGGCGGCAGATCGGATCGAACTGTGCGTTTCCGCCATATTTCGACGGCAACAACGGTTCTGACTGAGTGACAACTTTTGCAAGGACATCGCCAACCCGCTGTCCAGTAAACGGTGGCTGGCCTGTACAAAGATGAAACAGCAACGCCCCGAGGCCGTAGACGTCGGTTCGTTCATCCACCGGCCCGAGTGTCGAGTCGATCTGCTCTGGTGCCATGTACGGCGCTGTTCCTGCAAACTCGCTGGCGTCAGCTTGATCGTCCAGCTTTCGAGACAAGCCAAAGTCGGTCAGCAGCACCATTCCATCTTCCCGAAGCAGCACGTTGTCTGGCTTCAGGTCGCAGTGAATCACGCGTTCAGAATGACTGTGAACCAACGCGCTACAGAGTTGCAACATCCAATCTGTGATTGTCGTTTCAGCTTCTGGCTGAGAACAGAACGCACTGAGATCAGTTCCGGAAACGAAGTCCATCGCAATGAAAAGACCACCGGCTGCGGTCTGCCCGAACCCGTGGACACCAACGATATTCTGGTGATGCAAAGCCGCAACGGTTCCAGCTTCCTCGATGAACCGATGGACTGCATCCTCTCGAGCAAGAAACGTCTTCTTGAGATACTTAATCGCAACAGTCGCGCCATCAGCTTTTCGTGTCGCCCGATAGACACGCCCCATCCCGCCAGCTCCAACTTGCTGCTCAAGAACATAGTCTGAATATCGCAATGTCGCCGTTGGAATCGCGGTGTGCTTCCTCTGGGGTGGTTTCCTCTTTGAAGGAGCAGCATGTTGCCATCCTGTCGGGAAATCAACGCCGGCAGCCAATGACGCCTGAATCTCTTTTAACGCTCTGCGAACTGTCCGTTCGTTGATACCAACTTCGTTTGCGATGTCGTCTATCAACTCTCCCTGCAACCGCAGTTCCAGAATCCGCCGCCGCTCAGCGGGGAGGTTTCGCATGACTACTTCGACTTCATCAGCCAGTGCAATAGCGTCGGTCGGTGATGGGTTTGCTTCAGTTACATCGAACAGGACAACATCACGATCCATCGCCCGTTTTTGCGCGGTGTGGTGGGCTGCAGTTCGATAGAGCTTGTGCAGCGTAATGCGGACCAGCAGCGACCACAGTTCGCCACCTTGCTCAATAGAGAACCGACCATCACGCGCTCCGATGAAAAAGCTGCGGTAGGCCGACATCACGATGTCTTCGGCATCAACTCGACGAGCCAGATTCTGCGACAACCGGGAACGCGCGAGACGCGTTAGTCGATCCATGTAGCGGTAAAAGAGATCGTCCGCTGCCACGCCATCGCCTGAAACGTATCGCTCGAAGATGTGAACAGAGTCGGTCATACGGTCGTTTTTGGGAGACTCGCAGAAAAATCTGAAAATCGGTGTCCGGTGAAAGATTCGGTTCTGCATTCGCTTGGGAACGAATGTCTAACCCGGAGATCAAAATGCTGAATCCATCCGTTATCACCGAGCCCTGCTTCAACTGCAAGTACACAGACTGCGTTGTTGTGTGCCCTGTCGACTGCTTTTATGAGGGCGAGTCGATGCTGTTTATCCATCCGGACGAATGCATCGACTGCGGTGCCTGCGCTCCTGAATGCCCAACCGAAGCGATCTTCTCGATGGAAGAAGTTCCAGAGAAGTGGGCGGAGTACATCCAGCTCAACGCCGAAATGGCTCCCAAATGCCCGAACATCACGGAAAGGAAGCCACCGCTCGTGAGTGACGTTTAGGCCAGAAGTTGTGACCGCTGAAAGGAACCAGCGGTCCCTTCTTCTACATCACGCGGGCTTTGAATTCGACAACGCCTTTGGCTTTGCCGTCCAGCTTGCCTTCCAGTTCGAAGATCAGCATTTCGGTGCCCTGGTCGGTGTCTTCGACAATGATCCGACCTTTGCGATCGGCCCCGGCGCTGTCTTCGATGAAGCGAAGGCGAGGGGTGAGGTTGTCGATGATGCGAACGTTGTAGAGTTCTTTGTCGCCGATGTTTTCGAATTCGATTGTGAACGTCAGCACGTCGCCGGGGACCGCTGTTTCGAGATCCACCATCTTCAGCACGCGGAGAGAACCCTTGGCTTTCTCGTCGTCGATGTGAACGTGAACCTGCGGTTTGAACGACGCTTCCATTTCCATGGCAGCAGCGTTGACGGCCTGCACAACCGGGAAGCTCTTAAGCGACCAATCGGCAGCTTTCTGAATTCGGTTCGCCAACCATGCTTCGTTGGAATGATCGAACTGCATACCGGCTGTCGCTGAACTACGACGGAGTGGTTTCAGAACGAAAACGTTGCCGGCGGCTTTCTCGCGGCTCAACATCGCAATGCCGGCATCGATGGTGTCGAGTTCGCTGCCGCGTTCTCGTGTTCGCATTCCGCTGGCTTTGCTGCGGCGGTTGGATGTCGCGAGAGTTTGTCGTCCGGAGAATGCGGCTCCAGGATTCGCTTCGGAAGCCATGGCCAGTCGGTCGATTGTGATGTCTTGTTCCGGACCCGTCATGGTCCGAACAGCAGCAAATCGCGGAGCATAAACAGCTACCGGATTCGACGCGCGGACCTGTTTTCGTCCGGTGTGGTCGAGGTATTCCGCGAACGTGTCTTCTGTGTCGACACCAAGCCGCATGTTTCGGCTGTAGTGAACCTTCATCCCGCGATCGCCACCGTCGAAAAGGTATTCGTCCGGGTAACGATGAACATCGGGGTCTGAACTCACGACTTCCATCATTGGATACTGTTCGCATTCCAACGGGAAGTATTCCTGCCGTGGCTCAGATGGCGTGTAGAACGTAGTTTGCTGAATCTGTCCGTTTGCTGGCGGTGGAGGCATCAAACCCATCGGCGGCGCGGCGGGTTGCATCGGCATCGACGGCATTCGCGCGGCTGTGCCTGGTCGCGGCATGTTCCGATACTCAAGCGCGCCGGCGTTGAGTCGGGGATCGCGTGGACCTGATGAACAGCCGACTGTTGAGACAACAACAGCCATCACCAGGCCAAGCATCGCAGCTGATTTCATTCGCATCATTCGAGGCACGTTGTTTCTCATTGCCCTGCATTCGCTGCTTGACGGATCGGAAAGACTGTCGCTCGGCCCGCAGCTGCTGTGTGCTGTGGCGAGGGTGCTCTGTAAAGCGTTGATGGCTGAATCGGACCGCCTGTTCCGAAGAACCCGTGGTTCGAACCGTTGACTGATGGTTTGCGAGAACCAAGACGCAGGATCAACATTGGCCGTCCCAGTCGATCAGCTTCGGCCAGCAGGTTCATTCGATACGGAACATTGGTGGTTGCTTCCGGCAACGACCGTCTTGCTCCCAACGCGTGCCTTGGTGCTTCAAGGTAGATGACCTTTGTGACCATTCGTCCCTTGGCGGCGGCTTCGATTTCGTCTTTGGTGATTGCGACAGGAATCGGATAGCGATCTTCCATCCCAACCGGGGGATGGAGTTGGTCCAGAATTTCGATGCTCGGATAAAGCTGTAGCGAACCGAATTCCGGGATACCAGAAATCTGGAGTCGGTAAACGTGTCCAACCGCAAGCCCGGCTTGAGCTGGTGCTGGCTGGGTGTCGAGCGATGAACCCATATGGTCAAGGAAGCTGACGGTTCCACCGGTCGGCAGATCGACTCGAACCGTTTGTGGTGCACCGATTGAGGTGCCAGCTGAAAGCGTGTGCCACTGAGCCGCGACGCCAGCAGGCGTGGTTTGGTTCAATGGGAAGTAGCGGCCTGCTGGGTTCTTGAACTGCTGCCCGAAGGTGAAGCTTGGTACCTGGAGCACAAAGACTGCTGCCAAACACAAGCTGAATAGATTCGATGTCGGGAGTCTCATACTTCGCCTGCTGCGATAGGGGGAAGTAGAAAAACCTGCCCACGCAAGCCATTTGGGGCTGACGGGGCAGGTGAAGTTCAGGCCAACTGCTTTAGCGACGGTGGTGACGACCACCTGAACCAGCGATAGATCCGGATGAGTACGGACCGAAGTCTGCTGGCATCTGAGATGTTGGATAAGAAACCTGACCTGCTCGGAACACAGGGTTCTTCTCCGTGTACTGCACGTGACGAACAGGAGCTGGCAGTGAGTAACCAGGCTCATGCTTCACGTCGATCAGCATGTGATCGACAGGGTCTGGCAGACGGTTCTCTGTCAGGTTACGAACAGTGTGTGACTTCAGAGATGCAGGGCCACCAAGTGGAAGGTGTGGTGGGCCAGGCAGTCCGATTGGTGTACCGGTGATTGGCATACCCCAGCTTGGTCCACCCGGTTGTCCAGGAGCACCAAAGCCAGCCATGATGGCTGCGTTTGGAATCATGCCGCCCGGCATTGGACCAGGGCCGCCAGCTCCGCCGCCGCCTGTTGCAGCAGCAGTTGCGATTGGTGTTGGAGCAGCGAACTGACCAACTTCACCGTTGTAGGACGCCTGCAGAATGGTTCCCGCTGAACCACCTGATCCCATTTGAAGATCTTTGTTACCCATTCGCAGGATCGCCATGACTGTGCCGCGACGTTCGGCTTCAGATACCGGATCTGCTCCTGGGCTAAGCTGTGTTGAAACAAGTGTTTCGACACCCGCGATCGCCAGTTCCTGATGGCGTGCATCCGGAAGGTAGATGACCTTGGTGACGAAGTTGTTACTGTCGATCTGATCAAGGTCGTCGCCTGTGATCTCAACAGGAATGCTGTTGTGAGCCAGGTACGCCTGAGTCGTCGGATGAACCGGACGAACTTCCAGAGTCGGGTAGACCGTCATGGATGCTCGACGAGGAATGCTGCCGAACTTCAACTGGTAGGTTGAACCCTGCATGAAGTCGTATCGGCCGGGAGCAACAAGCTGAGCATCAGCAAAGCCATCGCCTGCCTGCCAGCCAATCATCATGCCGCTTGGCCCGGTGAACTTGACCTGTGAGTTACCTTGCATTCCGTAGGCGCTTCCGCCGCCCATTCCGCCCATGGTCATCGCGTTTGGATGAGCCATGAGTGAGAGGACGCCGGGGCCTGGTCCATCGACCATTGGTCCGGGACGCTGCATCATGGCCGCTGGAGGTGCCACATACTGACCGTTGTCAAACTTTTGATGGTGCAATCCGCGGCCACCCGTGCAGCCCACGCAGACCACCAAGGCGGTGCCCAAAGCGAGAAAATAGAGTTTCATGGCCTACCCCTTCGAGGTGTTCGCAAATTTTGCTGTCGGTGGCAGATTCGCCACCCACTGGTGTCCGGTTGTTCGTAAGTCTTCGTAGAGGAAGTTCAGAGAATCACAGTCGACCGGTGCTTTCCGATCTCTGTACAATCTCAGTTCCTCAGGAATTGCAGCCCGTCTCGACACGCAGGACGGGCCGGAACTCTTTTGTTGTTGTCGGAACCCTGCGAAGCAAATCTTTGGTAAATCCGGCACTTTCCGAACAGGAAACAAACTTTGCGCAGCTTGCCACGAAATCTCAAAGCGAACTTAACTCGTTTTCTACCAGTCATTTGCGCGATTGCAGTCTGCTTTGCGTGGCCTTTGGTTCAACAAGTGGGTGCGACTCAGCAGCAGGTAACACCACCAAACGCGGCGAAGTCAGCGCCCGTTTCCAGCCCTCCGGTGAAGTCGGAAGCAGCGACAAAAGTTGTCGCCGATGCAATTGAGGGGCTCGAAAAGTACTCCAGCATCAAAGCGGATCTTCGCGAATCGGTCGTGATGGGAACCCGTCGGTTTGTGGCGACAGGCAAGTACACTCAGGGTTCAGACAACCAGCTTCGGCTGACTCTGGAGATTCAGCCGATTGAAGAAACCGCTTCCGTATCAACCGACGGCAAGAAAAAAGCGACTCGCAAAAAAAAGACGGCTGCCAGCGAGCCGTCTTCCGTCACACAGGTATCTGACGGACGCATGCTGTGGACCGAATGGAAGACAAACGACACCGCGCGAGTCGAGCGACGTGATCTGCAGGAAATCGCCAAAGCGGTTGAAGGCGACCAACGCTGGCAATCGCCTGAACAGCTCATGGCAGACCTTGGACTTGGTGGCGTTCCTGCCTTACTGACCTCGCTGCAAAAGCGCATGGTCTTCCAAGGCGTTCGCGATCAGGAAGTCGATGGCAAGCCTTTTGTCGTTGTGCAGGGGCGGTGGAGTGAAGAACAACTCAAACGGTTCAACGCACAAGACCCCGACCCAATTCTGCCACCACATGTTCCTGAATATGTCCGCGTCTTCTTTGAGAAGAAAACCATGTTCCCGCGTCGGATCATGTTTCTAAAACGACACCCCGTCCCACAACAGCGCCTCGCGCGGCCGATGGTTACGCTTGACCTGACCAATGTTGAGCTTAATGGCCCTGTTGACCCGGATCTCTTCAGGTTCGCTGGTGATTCCAAGAATCAGAATGACACGACGGAAGACTTCATCAAGGCGTTGAAACAACAGCCAGCCCCACCACAACAGCCGGCAGGTTCTGCGGGTCAGTAGTCTGAGCGAACTCTCCGCGAAGGGTTCTGAACAATCTTGCGGATTACTCTGAGAGACCGCGGTCTTCCAGTCCTTAGACTATGGACAGGAAGTGCCCGACCAGGTTCTCTGGAGTTCATACATGTTTCACTCGCTTAGACGAAGTACGCAAACTCGCCGAAGAGCTGCTTCTCATTGTCGGCTCGAAGAGCTCGAGTGTCGCCGTTTGCTAACAAGCTATGCACCACCGTCCGGAGACGCATCGGTCACTGTCGAGAACGGCGACATCCTTGTGGACAACCCGCAGGGGCTGCACGTCAGTAGCAATGGCGACGAAATTGTGTTCTCCGTTACTCTCACAAATGGAAGTGTGACCGTTAACGGAGAGTCTGAGTTTCGCATCGACGCTGACCAGTTCACCGGTGACATGCATGTGACTGGTGGCTACGTATTTGCGGCGGACGCCATGGATGTCCCGGGCGATTTCACTATCACGGACACAGTTGGCTGGGTGAACGTGTCTGGGCTCAATGTTGAAGGCGACTTTGATAGCGGCCTTGGGGCTCGTGATATGAGTATCACAGACAGCCGCATCCGGGGCTCGCTGATTGACCGCAGTTCGGGATTCGACCCTTTCCCGTTCACTAGATATCACCTTCGGGTTTTGGACTCGACGGTCGGTACTGACTTCAAGGTGGTCGGTAACCCGGATGGCACTGGAGTTCAGATATACGGGAGTGTTGTTCACGGGCGAACGACGATTCGAACCGGATTTGGAGAAGATCGAATTGCGATTTCGGAATCCCATTTCGAAGATCAGGTCTTCGTCAACATGGGTAGCGGGCACGACGAGTTCGCCTCAGAGGACAGTGAGTTCGCCAGCCCGCTTCAGGTTCGGGGTGGAAAAGGTAAAGACGAAGTGGAATCGACCAGCGATTCCTTCGTCAGTCGTGTTCACTTTTCAGGCGGAAATGGGCAAGACTACATCAGCGTTGTCGCTCCGACATTTTGGGGTGCCGAACGTCACGAGTTATTCGAAAGGCTCACAATTCGCGGGGATGGCGGGCACGACAATTTTGCTCTGCATGATCCAATGGTTACAGTTTCGCGGTTCACCGGCTTCAACCGTCGCA
>JBGCDN010000640.1:0-8031 GCA_045105495.1 Planctomycetaceae bacterium | reverse complement strand
ATGGGTCACACGCCAGCCAACCGATTTGGAGAACCGCAAGAACTTGCCGGCGCCATTCTGCTACTGGCTGCACCGCTGGCCGGTAGCTTTGTCACCGGAGCCAACATTGTTGTTGATGGTGGTTTCTCAGCGATGACGATCTGACCAACGCGTGGGCCGAACACGTCCTCAATCCATCCTCGCACCAAGCAGACGAATGACGCTCGAACACCTCGAACTACCGCTCAAACGACGTTACCTCGTGGACTTCGACCTCAAACGAATTCCGCATTTCTTTGCAGACGTCCTTGTGATCGGCGGCGGCATTTCTGGTCTCCGCGCTGCCTTGGCGGTCGATCCGTCGCAGTCAGTCGTCGTCATCACCAAAGACCAACTCGCACATTCCAACAGCAGCTATGCGCAAGGTGGAATCGCAGGGGTGATGGATCCGGCAGACGAGATCGCCGACCACGCTGCCGACACAATGGCGGCTGGCAAGGGCATGTGCGACGAAGACATCGTCCGGATGGTTTGTGGCGAAGCACCAGAACGGATTCGAGAACTCATCAAGCTGGGAACCGAGTTCGACACCATCGATGGCGACCTTGCGCTAACACAGGAAGGCGGACACAGCCATCGCCGTATCGCCCACGCATTGGGAGACGCTACCGGCAAAGAGATCATGCGAGCCATCATTGCTCGCGCGAGACAAAGCGATCATGTGCAGATCTGGGAGCAGACCTTCACCATCGATTTGCTGACGCATCGCGGTCGGTGCAGAGGCTGTTTGGTCTGGAGTGAACGCTTCGGCAAAACGTTTGTGTGGGCGAAGCAAACGATCCTTGCCACCGGCGGTGCCGGAGCCATGTTCAGAGAAACCACGAACCCAGCGATCGCCACTGCAGATGGTCATGCGATTGCGTTTCGAGCCGGTGCAGAAGTTCGTGACATGGAATTCATGCAGTTCCATCCAACGGTTCTGTATATCGCCGGAAGTTCGCGGCATCTCATCACCGAAGCGGTCCGCGGCGAAGGAGCACACCTTGTTGACTGCAACGGGTACCGCTTCATGCCAGACTACAACGAAGCCGCCGAACTCGCGCCGCGAGATGAGGTTAGCCAGGCGATGACGCTGCAGATGGAGAAGACATCGCATCCTTGCGTTTACCTCGATCTCACGCCGATTGAAAAAGAGACGGTTCTCCGCCGGTTCCCACACATCCGCAAAGTCTGCGCGGAATTTGGAATCGACATTACGACTGATCGGATTCCGGTACGACCGGGTGCCCACTATATGATTGGCGGCCTGACCGTCGATACACACGGACAAACATCCGTGCCGGGTTTGCTGGCCGCTGGTGAAGTCACATCGACCGGCCTTCACGGGGCGAACCGACTTGCATCGAACAGCTTGTTGGAAGGTCTCGTGTACGGTTTGCGATGCGGTATCCAAGCTTCCAACCGAGCAGCAGAGCAGCCGGATACATTCACCTGCCCGGAGATTGCCTCCAGCCCAGGGACTCTACACGAGGACGAAGAACTGGATATTCGCGACCTGCGAAATTCACTCACCAGCCTCATGTGGCGAAACGTGGGCATCAATCGCAACGCCGAGGACCTACTGGCAGCACAGGAACAAGTTGAATTCTGGAGTCGCTACGTCCTGGACCGAAACTTCGATCGGCCGGAAGGCTGGGAACTACAGAACCTTCTCACCGCATCACGACTCATGATCGCCGCCGCCCTTCGAAGAACCGAGAGTCGCGGTGTCCACTTCCGCAGCGACTTCCCAAAGACGAACGCCGACATGGCCGACCACATCGCAATCCGCACAGACTAGGCAACGTCCCGTTGCATCGGGGTGCGGCAGCGATGTTGGTTGGTGACTGACGGAAGTGAATCGCCGCAAGTGCATTTTCTGGAAGCTACGACCGCTTGGCTACTGGAAGAAGGTTCTTAACCAGCCGTTCTGTAGTAGCGTCGCCCGAGCAGGCCACCTATGACGACCGACGCCACAATGAGTGTGGCGACGCGACTTGCTGGTAAGAACATCAAGCAAACAATGGCAATTGTAATGGTGCCGAATATCAGCCATTCCGTTAGGCCAACGCGGCTGGCAAGTAACAGCTCTGATATCAACAAGCCGACGACCAGAGCAAACAACAAGAAGATCAATTCGCTTCCGCCTGCCTGAGTTCTCCGTTGATCGGCCGTTAAGAAGGTTCCGGCGTTGCGAACGCGGAACTCACTGCCCGGCAAGAATTCTGTCCGAAGTGCTGACTCAGAGATGGAACGCAAATCCGATTCGGCGACATCAACGTTCGCCGCAATCAGGTACTCGTCAGTTCCAGTCTCAGAGAACACAGATAGAAATCCCGGTTCGGGAATCTCATCAATCACCAGTTCGCTTTCCGATTCCACACGACTGACGCGCGGAACCAAATCCGACTTATCGTTCAGCCGAGCGGTCATCGAACCGGATGCGACAATCGGCCGTCGCCACTCTTCGCCAACGGTGGTCGACTGAACCGACCTGCTGGTTCGAATGGCAAACTGCGTCAGCTCGTTCATGAGTGTCACATAGGTTCCACTCGCGGTATTCCAGGTACTCCATCGCGAATCGTCACCAGCAATTGTTGTCAGACAGACAATTCCTGCCCCAAGTTTCGACTCGACGATCACAGGATCACCGTTGCGAAACTGCAGAGCTGTCCGACCGTTCGATGTCTCCGATACAGCGGCTCGAATATATTTGAACGTCAGAACCTGTTCGAGCCCATGCCCCGGGTTCCCTCGATAAATCGACAGCAGCGGATGATCCAGCCGCGCGGCGTCCAGCTCAAAAGCCTCCAAGGGTTCTTCGCTGTTTCCGATAACTTCCTGAAAGCGGACGCCTGGCATCAAACCAGTCTTCCCAAAAAACCTGCCGTTGTAGTTTTGAATATCGACAAGGTCACCAACACAAACGACGACCGCGCCACCGGATCGAACATAACTTCGAAGCCGAGCCACTTCAGATTGAGTCAGTTGACGAACGTTGCAAAGGAACACAACGGAATAGCTTTGAACATCAATCGTCCCAAGTTCCGCCTCGTTCACCACTCGCGGCTTGTACGGTGTTTTCCATCCAGCCTCAGGTGCAGGGTTCAAACAAAGTTCGAGAAAATCAGTCGCCTGTCCCATTCGCTGTGCGGAGGGTTTTCCATTGACCAACAACAGCGGAACATCATCGTAGACGTTGACAATACCGAATGCTCGGTCATCGGCTGTCAGCTGATCTGCATCGGTCTCAAACGAAATCCGAAATCGACCGCGCGTGGCAAATTGATGCTGAAACGTAACCGCTAATCGCGTCAGCGGGTTAACAGAGACACTTCTTGTGGCGACGACGCGATCATCGACAACAAGTCGCAGTTCTCGATTCTCAGTAACCGTGTTGCTGCTATTTTGCACAATCGCTCGCAGCGTCGCCGTTTCGTTGACCGTGACAAAATCGTTGTCGACGCTGACGTTTTGAACTGCAAGGTTGGGCGTAAGACGATCCGTGACATCCACAAACGTCAGGTCACTCTGCTTTGCGATATCAGCAAGCAGCTTCTTATTCACATCGGTCGCCGTATCTCTCCACTCGTGCAGCTGCAGATCGGAAAAGAGATGAACCGCCGTGGGTTTGCCGCTGTTGGATTGCTTCAGAAGCTCAAGAACCAGTGGCCAGGCACGCTCGGGTTCTCCTCGTCTAAAGCTACATTCCAAACCCTTGAGCGCGGCACGCACTTGATCTCTGTCATTCGTGGGCTGTGCGATGATTGATTCGGGGACGGACCCTGCCATCTGCACAAGCTGGAACGTATCGTCTTCGCCACTGCTTTCGACAACCTTTACGGCCAGGTCAATCGCTCGTTCGAACCGTGTTCCATCGGCCTCTCGACATTGCATGCTTAACGAACCATCAATCACGACGACAACGTGCCGCGAACCTGTCGCCTGTGAGAGCGTCAGATTCGCGTTCGACATTGGCCCCGCAAACGCAAACACAAGTAGCGCGATGGCCAGCGTTCGCAGTGCGAGCAAGAGCAACTGCTGGAACCGATGTCGCTGAGCATTTCGCTTCACAGCCGCGTCAAGAAACTGGACCGCCGCCCAACGCACTTCCTGGTACCGACGGCGATAGAAGAAATGAATCAGGACCGGAATGGCGGCCAGCACCAAGCCCAACAGCATCCACGGCTGCGTGAATGAAAACGCTGGAACCGGTAACACCCTTGACCACGAGAGTGCGTTCACTGTCGCGTTCCCAGAGCCCGCCGCGCACGCAGACATCGGCTGATGGCCACATCGAGCGGTTCTTCCGTTCGGACCAGCGTGTGATCGACACCATGCTTTTGGCAAGCAAACTTCAGCTTCTTCTCGAACGCTTCGAACTCTTCGCGATATGAGGCAGCCAGCGAACGAGGATCAACAGAATGATCGTCCATCGCTTCCATTCCACGAAACAGCGTTGGGCTCTCGTATGGAAAATCCTGCTCCGCCGGGTCCACTACCTGCAGCAGGCTCACATCATGACCAGCGTGCTTCAGATGCTTCAAGCCGCTGACCAACTGATCGTGATCGTCGAACAAATCACTGACGACAACCACCACGGCACGCCGAGGCAACCGCCGCGAAAGATTGTGAAGGCAGGAACCGATAGCAGAGCTTCGCTTCGTTCTCGCATCGCCAAACGACTCAATCATGCGATGCACATGCGCAGCCGCGTTTGACGTAGGGACGACCTTCGTGACTTCATCGTCGAATAGGCAAAGCCCCGCCCCATCGCGTTGACGCAAAACCAGCCAGCCGATGGCCACAGCAAGCAACTGCGCGTACTCGTACTTGCTGATGTCACTGATCTCACTGCAGAACTGCATCGATTCGCTGGTATCGATCGCCACGTAACAATCGAAATTCGTTTCCTGCTCGTAGGTCCGAACGTAGTGCCTGTCAGTCCTCGCAAACACTCGCCAATCAATGTGCCTGAAATCATCTCCCGGTGCGTATTCGCGATGCTCGGCAAACTCGACACTAAACCCCTGAAACGGGCTCTTGTGCAGACCGGCTACCAGTCCTTCCATGATCCGCCGCGCTCTAAGTTCGAGACCGCGCAGTTCACTTAGCACTTTTGGATCGAAGAAGTTTCGGGAATCGCCCGCCTTCGGTCTCATTTTGTGCTCCGGATTGAATGAACTCGGCCAACTTGGCCACAACCGCATCTGTCGTCACACCATCAGCTTCAGCATTGAAGTTCAGGATGATTCGATGTCGCAGCACGGGTGCCGCAACGGCAAGAACATCTTCGATCCCTGCAAATTCGCGTCCCAACAACACAGCCCTCGCCCGAGCAGCCAGAACCATAAACTGACTCGCCCGTGGACCTGCCCCCCACTCAACATACTTTTGAATGAAGTCCGGACCATCGTCCTTCTGCCTTGATAGCCTTGGAAACTGCATCGCGAACCGAATGACATGGTCTGCAATCGGAACCCGTCGCGTGAGCGATTGAAACTCGGCCAATCGCGATTCAGAAATCACAGATTCAACCTGCGGCTTATCGTCACCAGTCGTCCGCCGGACAATTTCGAATTCGTCTTCTTCTTCCGGATAGTCCACCAAAATCTGAAACTGAAACCGATCCAGCTGCGCCTCAGGCAGTGGATAGGTTCCTTCCTGTTCAATCGGATTCTGGGTCGCCAAAACGAAGAATGGTTCTGGCAACTTGTGTCTATGCCCGCCGACAGTCACTTGCTGTTCCTGCATCGCCTCAAGCAGTGCGGCTTGAGTCTTTGGTGGGGTTCGATTGATCTCGTCAGCCAGAACAACGTTGGCGAAAACAGGCCCCTGCACGAAGCGAAATTCACGTTCGCCGCTGGACTTATTTTCGTGAATCACATCGGTTCCCGTGATGTCAGACGGCATCAGATCCGGCGTGAATTGAACACGATTGAAACTCAGCCCGAGCGTATCTGCCAGCGTTTTTACAATCAGCGTTTTGGCCAGCCCGGGAGCTCCAACCAACAAACTGTGACCGCCTGAGAGAATGGCAACGACAAGCTGTTCGAGCACTTCGTCCTGCCCAACGATGACACGCGAGAGCTGTTCGCGGATGCGGGCGTAAGTCGCCTTCAGTTCGCTGGCCAGCGCCAGATCGCCCTCAGTAGATGTCACTCGTCCGCTCCGCAGTTGTGGTTCCACAGCCCATGTTCGTTGGGAGAACGCCGCGTGTCAAACAGAGCAGCTCGTCGTGGCACCCAATCAATTCCGATCATTCCCATGCCGCAGCCAAGTGAAACACGGCGTTGGGGCTTGTTGCCTCGTTCACTACGAACTGATCGCAGGCTCTACTCATAAGCGATCCGCATCGCCATCGGAAGGCGACGCCCCGTTCCGAAGGCACGCGGTGAGAGTTTGATACCGGGTGGCATTTGGCGTCGCTTGAATTCGTTTCGGTCAACGCGTTTCGCGACCCATTCAACCACGTCTCTGGGAAAATCCTGAGCGACGGCCGCGACCGAAGCATCTTGTTCAATTAGACGTTCGAGAATCGCATCCAAAACGTCGTAGGGCGGCAGCGAATCCTGATCAACCTGGTCAGGAGCCAGCTCGGCGCTGGGTGGCTTGTTGATGATGTTGTTCGGGACGATTTCTCGTCCGGCCTTCTCGTTGACAAATCGAGAGAGAGCATAAACGTCGCGTTTCAGCAAATCACTGAGCACCGCAAACCCACCGCACATGTCTCCGTAAAGCGTGCAGTAACCAACCGCAAGTTCGCTCTTGTTGCCAGTCGCAAGTGCCAACCAGCCATGTTGATTGCTGCGAACCATCACCATCGCGCCGCGGATTCGAGCTTGTAGGTTTTGTTCCGGCAGACCGGTTGGATTGGCCTGCAGGTCGTCACTGATCACCGGTGTCGCTTCGAACGCTTTGTGGACCGAATCGATAGAAACCGTTTCATGGTCAATGCCGAGCGATTCAGCCAAACGCAATCCGTCGGCCACACTGTGATCGCTGCTATACCGGCTGGGCATCAGCAAGGCGTGAACGTGCTCCGGCCCGACCGCTTCAGCAGCAATGCATGCCGCCAACGCGCTGTCGATGCCGCCTGACAATCCGAGCACGCAATCAGTGAAACCACATTTGCCGAGATAGTCTTTTAGCCCGAGAACGAGTGCCGAGTACATCTCTTCAATTTCGGTAAGCGATTTTAATTTGCCTTGTTCAGGAAGAGACGTCAGGTCAACAACAAACACCTCTGATTCAAATGAACCAAGTTGGCGCCGAACCACACCAGCCTCATCGAGAACGAAACTGGCGCCGTCGAAAACCAGGTCGTCGTTCCCGCCTACTTGATTGACGAACACCATCGGCAAGGTGTGCTTCTTCGAATGTGCGGCCATCAGGTGTTGTCTTCGCTGAAGCTTTCGCACTTCAAACGGGCTCGCTGACAGATTGATCAACACATCCGCGCCGGCCTGAGCTAACTGAGCAACCGGGTCAACGAACCGTGACGGTTCTTTGTCGTAATACGTGTCCGGATCAGGCCACCAGGCGTCTTCGCAAATGTGGACACCTAGCTTCTGCCCGTTGAAGTCAATCGGTTCCACAACTGCACCGCTGCGGAAGTACCGGCGTTCATCAAACACGTCGTAGTTGGGAAGCAACACCTTGTGACGCGTCGCGACGAGCTCTCCTCGATACAACAGGCTGACCGCGTTCGCAATTCGCCCCCCCGGAACATCACGCGCGGATGGGTGGCCAACGAGAACACCGAGTTCAGAAGGCAACTCCTGAGCGAGCGACAAGACGGCGTCGTCGCAGGCCTCCACGAAACTTTGCCGAGTCAGCAGATCCTTGGGAGGATAGCCACACACAACCAATTCCGAGCAAACAAGCAGATCGGCGTTTTGCGATGCTGCTTCCTCAGCGGCGTCGAGAACCAAGGCTGTATTGCCAGCCAGATCGCCGACGGTTGGGTTAAGTTGGGCGAGAGCAATCTTCATTTCACTGCCACTAATTTCG
>JBGCDN010000639.1:0-3450 GCA_045105495.1 Planctomycetaceae bacterium | reverse complement strand
CGGCTTCATAACGATGGTATTACCCGTCGCAAGTGCGGGACCCCACTTCCAAGCGACCATCAGCATCGGAAAGTTCCATGGGATGATCTGACCAATGACGCCTACCGGTTCGCGCCGCGTGTAGCAGAAGTTGTTCTCGCCGCGGATCGGAATTGTGTCGCCGTGAATCTTGTCTGCCCAACCGGCGTAGTAGCGAAGACAGTCAATGACAAGCGGCAGGTCAGCGGCGCGGGCATCACTAATGGGCTTTCCGTTATCCAGCGTTTCGAGTGCGGCAAGTTCGTCGAAGTTCTCCTCCAACAAATCTGCCAACTTCAGCATCAAGGCTCCACGATCACGCGCGTCCATCTTCGACCATGGCCCCGATTCAAACGCGGCGCGAGCGGCCTTCACGGCGAGATCGATATCAGCCTTGTCGCCTTCTGCAACTTCGGCGATCAATTCTTCCGTAGCCGGATTGAAGGTCTTGAACGTCTTGCCGCTCACGGCGTCACACCACGCACCGTTAATCAGCATTCTGGTCTGAGTCACAGTGGGCGGGGCGTAAGCTTCGGTAACGGTTGCCATGAAAGTCTCCGACTGGATGAGTGCTGGTTCCAACCAAATCAGCATACTGAACCAAGCCGAAAATGTCGCATCCGGCAGATCTTGCAGGACTATCCGCTGCCGATCCTGCTAACTCCGTAATCGCCGCGAACACCCTTCAATGTCGCATTCCCCGGTTCCCCGCCTCGCAACTACTTTCCACCCACGCGCATCTTTGCGCGGTGATTTCGAACCGTAGGAATCCGGCGATGTTCAGACTTGTGCCAGTAGCTCTTGTGACGCTTGCGTGCTGTGCAGATTCGTCTGCAGCTCAGGATTTCCGGATTGTGACTACGATCAAGAATCTTGATCAGGAACCAGCCAGCCACGCCGTCACCACGCTAACCCTATTCCGCCAGCGAAAAGTGTATGACTACATCGACACGCTGGGCGAAGTGATCATTTACGAACCAGGCACAAACCAGTTCACCATCTTAAACGTGCGCAGGTCGCTGGCGACGACGGTTCACTTCGACGAAATCAAGAAAATGCTCCGGGATCGGAAGCCGGAAATCGAACGCTACGTCCGACAACTACGGACAGACAACGACCCGATCGCGGAAGACGTAGCCAGTGCATTTGACTTTCAGCTGGACCCCAAGTTTGAAGAGAGCTTCAACCGCACAAAGAAAGAACTGACGCTGCTGAGCCCTCGCTGTGTCTATCGAGTAAAGTGCGAAGAAATCAAAAGCTCAGAACAGACCGCGCAGTACCTGGAATATGCCGATTGGATGGCTCGACTGAACAGCGTTCTCCACCCGGGAGCGATGTTCCCTGAACCGCGAATCGCTTTGAACGCCAGCTTGCGTCGACACAACCGAATCCCGATTCATGTCGAACTGAATTCAAAGCTCGATGGAAATCTGCATCTTGCCGCAGAGCATCAGATTTCGTTCGGTCTTGAGAACCGCGACCGAACGCGAATCACCGATTGGGAATCGGCTCTACGATCACCTCGAATCACGCGAACAACATTTCGACGCTATCAGCAAGTTGTGCTCACGGCTCAGAAGTAGTGTCGCGACTCAATTATGACTCAGCACCTGGCGTTCGCTGACCCTTGTACAACTTGCGTTGCAGGCGTGGGCTGTAGGGTGTCCAGTTCGAACTGCCGTCCGGGTCGTCGTGAATCGTCCGAGTAAACTCGTGCAGCTTGGCATCAAGGTTGTCAATGTAATGCAGCGCGGTGGCTTCAGGGGTCATTGGAAGGCGCGAACTACCGAACTCGTAGGTTCCATGATGGCTGATGATCATGTGCTTCAGACGCCAGACGGTTTCGTCTTCAATCTTCGCGTCACCGCGAGCGTGCACTTCAGCGACTTTGGCACTTAGCATCTCGACCGCCATCGGCATATGACCAATCAACTGGCCAGGATCGGAATACAGGAAGCTGGTTTCCCATTCGAGTTCCTGAGTCTTGCCCAGGTCATGCAGGAAGACTCCGACAAGCAGTAGGTCGACATCAAGATCTGGATAGATGTCTCGCAGCTTCGCAGCGACCTCCATCATGGTCACAGTGTGTTCGACCAACCCACCCGGATAAGCATGGTGTGCCTTGATTCCCGCCGGAGCACTGGAGAAATCAGACATCAGCTGTTCGTCAGACTGGAAGCAATCAGTAATGGCTTTCAGGTCTGGACGCAGTTGTGAACAGATCTCTTTGAACCGTTCGACGTACTTCTTCGCTTCGCGACTGCTTTCCGGATGAAAATCGTCCGGGTTCACCTGTGCAGAATCGACATGGTCGATGTGTGTGATGATGCATTGAAACGCGCCCTGATAGAGCTGCACCTTCCCACGGACTCGAATAAAATCCCCGGTCGAAATGTGGCCGACAGATTCTTCTGTCACGTTCCACATCATTCCGTTCATCTGACCGCTGGAATCTCGGAGTGTGGCCAGCAGGTATAGATCTGCGTTCCGATTGGCTCGAAGTTGCTTCTCTGCAAGGAGGAACACTTCATCCATCGCATCCCCGTGCGCGTATTCTTTGAGATTCTTTCGGGGCATGCGTAGCTTTCGTGGACAATAGCTGAAAACCGCAGATTCTATTGGCGTGCTTACCCTCCAACAAGTCGCTGCTGAGTGCGATTGCCGCATGACTACAGCGTTCTGAGGTGGCCTTCTGGTTCGTGGCATTCCTACGAATCGAGGCACAAATTCACTTTCACTCGAACAGCAGCGCCATCAAGATAACCCCGCGCCTCGCAGGTCCCTTTTGGTTCTGAGTCACATGAAGAAGTACATCGTTGAGTTTATCGGCACATTCTTCCTTGTGCTGGTGATTGGCAATGTTGTGATCAATCCTCCGGCGACGGGATCCGAGGAGACGATTCAACTCACCACAGCCATCCGCAACGTCACCCCGCCTCTGGCAATTGGAACGGTGCTGATTGCTGTCATCTTCGGCGGCGGACACGTATCAGCCGCGCACTACAACCCGGCGGTGACGCTGGCTGCACTACTGCGAGGCAGCTGCGCCGTAAGAGACGTTGTCCCGTATATCGCAATGCAAATCGCAGCTGCGGCAACGGCTGGGTTCACCGTTATTTTCCTGAAGGGGCCGGAGGTAATGGAAACCGTTGTCGCATTGAAACTCGACAACGTGCCGCAGGTTCTGGTAGCAGAAATACTTGGCACTTTCCTTTTAGTGTGGGTCATTCTGAACGTCGCGACCGCAAAGGGAACCGAAGGCAATTCGTTTTACGGAGTCGCAATTGGCTTTACTGTCACGGCAATGATCTACGCGTTTGGAAGTATCTCCGGCGCGGTGTTTAATCCTGCGGTCGCTGTCGGCATCTGCATGATGGGACTTGCGAGCTGGAATAAGATCTGGATTTACCTCGCGGCCAACTTCGTCGGCGG
>JBGCDN010000638.1:0-9499 GCA_045105495.1 Planctomycetaceae bacterium | reverse complement strand
CACTGCGTTCAAGACACCACACCTCGACGCCTTAGCAGCCAATGGAATGAAGTTTACCGACTTTCATTCCAGCGGAGCCGTATGCAGCCCAACCCGCGCGGGGTTGATGACGGGACGATACCAGCAACGAGCCGGGATTCCGGGTGTTGTCTTTGCCGATCCAAAGCGGAAAGAACACAAGCACGGGCTACAAGCAATCGAGAATACCTTTGCCGAATTGCTGCTAGCCGAAGGCTACAACACAGCGATGTTTGGGAAGTGGCATCTTGGTTATGAGACTCAGTACAACCCGACAAAAAACGGGTTCGAAGAGTTCCGCGGATACGTAAGCGGCAACGTCGATTACTTCTCACACGTCGATCAGGCCGGCAACTTCGACTGGTGGATCAACGACAAGAAGCAGGATGAAGAAGGCTACTCCACACATCTGATAACGAACCACGCTGTTCGCTTCATCGAAAAATCCGACGATCGCCCATTCTGCCTGTATGTTGCCCACGAAGCGCCGCACTACCCGTATCAAGGACCGAACGACAAGGCAGTTAGAAAGGTTGGAGCTCCTCGCAACCGGAAGGAAAACCAAGGCGTCAACATCAAGCAAGCCTATCGCGAGATGGTCCAATCAGTAGATACGGGCGTGGGCGAGATCGTCGCAGCCGTCGAGAAAAAGGGGCTGACTGACGAGACGCTCATCATGTTCTTCTCAGACAACGGAGCCACCAAGAATGGCTCGAACGGTCGCTTGCGTGGTCACAAGGGCAGCGTCTGGGAGGGTGGCCATCGTGTTCCCTTCATCGCTTCATGGCCAAGCCGCATCAAAGCCGGCACGACACAAGACCAACTCGCAATCACGCTGGACATCATGCCAACGATGCTGGATTTGGCAGGCATCTCGCTGCCGACAAACCGTCGACTCGATGGCAAAAGCCTCGTCACCGCGCTGGGAGGCGGCTCGCTGGAAGCTCGAACACTCTACTGGGAGCATGGCAAGAACCTTGCTACCCGGAGAGGCGAGTGGAAGCTAGTAAAGCGGGGCGAAAAGGCAGCTGAACTCTATAACCTTGAACAAGACCCTGAAGAATCTTCCGACATCGCGGCAAAAAACGTGAAGCGAACGATTGGCATGCTACAGATGCTGCTTCGCTGGAAGGCTGCCACAATGCAAGGCGCGACGGTTCAGCCGAATTGATTTTGGTCGCTACTTTGACTTGGAAGCATTCTTTTCCTCGGCAAGTCGCTGTCGATAGTCGGCGAGCACGCCTTCGGGATCGTCATCGAACGCCTGCTTGCATCCGGAACAGCACACGTAATAGGTCTTGCCTTTGTGCATGACCCTAATCGTCCCCGCTCCGCCCGTCACAACACACTCAGGCCCGGATGAGCCGCGGCCGGCGAGCGATTCTCCTTTGCGGGTGTAACCAATCTCAGCAACTCGCCGGAATGATGCCTTTCCCTTTTCAACAAGAAGCGTGGTCCGCTTACTCTTCAGAACAGCCAGAGTTACCTGGTAAGCGTCCGCTCCGTCAGTAACCACTTCCCGAAAAGTCATCCTTGGAGGCAGCCTAATTTCTTGTTCTTTCGAATTCTGGTCCGACGGCGACGTCTTCGTCTCGGATTGCTTCTTCGGAAGCAGCACAAGACGACGCACGGAACCGGGCGCTTCAACCAACTGCAGGTCCACCACATACGCTTGCGTCTTCTCTTCGAATCGAAGCCATATGTTCTTCACCAGCTTGCCAGTTTGAGACTTCATCAGAAGAGCCGGATGCTCGGGCTTGCTGAAGTCCCAAATCCATTGTGCCTTCTCACTCCATGTGCCACGGCGGGAACCACGTTTCGGCTGCCCGATACCTCGCCACTCACCGACGAGGACATTGAAATCACCAAGGGCTTCCTTCGTTTTGCGTCTCTTGACCGATTTAGCGCGTTCACCCTCGACCGAGCCTTTCGGCAATTCCTGCAGCGTGAGGCCGGTAATTGAGAGTGCCAGAATGGTAAGTCGCACGGTCATATCACTCTTCCAAATCGAAGTTCGCCAATGAAATCCCTAGGCGTTCCGTAGTTTCACCCACTGCGCCAGACAATGAAACACCGGAAGTTACCTAACCGGACCGAGAACGCTGCAACCGGTCGATTTCTCATAACCGTTAGAGCTTGACTAACAGTTACGGACATCGAAATCCGATGAACCAGTGTAAGCGAAATTGTAGCTGGCGTACGCATTGCCGGCATGTTCTTGCAGGGTTCGGATACCATGAAGGCCGAGACTCACAAACTTGTCTTCCTACTGGCAGGTCTGTTGTCCAGCGCGGTGCTTGTTGGATGCACTTCAGGACCGGGGATGCTGCGTAGTAACCCGCGTTCCCACAATTGCGGAGACCCCGCGTGCGCTGACCCGTACTGCAGTGACCTAAGCGAATTCGCAATGGTCGACGACCCTGCATGCGCACCAAGCGGCAGTTGCGCACCTGAAGGGTGTGGCGACGGATTCGCGATGGCCGCAGACAATTTTGGCGAAGCCTGCGCAGAGCCAATGACTGTCAATGGTGTCGGTAGTGGCCTGGCCGCTTGTGCCGGGCCCGGTGCACCTTGTGCTGCCGTTGCAGCTGGAAAACCTTGCCTCGGCGGTTGCCAGGGCGGAGTTCAACACGCCAGCTTTCAGGGACCGTCTCCGCTTCCTCGCGAACTCGACAAAACCACGCTACCACGACACGTCATTGAAGCTCCGGACATCCTCCTGATTGAAGCCGTCGATAACCTTCGACTGGAATCGTCACGACTTCAGGCTGGCGATTCACTTATCGTCCAAGTTGGTCAGACACTTCCTGTCGACCGGGACGAAGGGCGCGTCGATCAGTTGTTTAAGGTCGTGAACGGCGTCTACTCAGTCAATGTCGACGGTTACATCGATCTTGGACCTGAGTACGGCAAGGTTCTCATGGACGGACTGACTCTCGACGAAGCTCGAGCCCGTATGGATCAGCACCTTCGTCGAACTTTGCAGTCGCCTAAGTTGTACCTTGCTTTCGCAAACGCTCGTACTCGCCAGTTGATTTCCGGACAGCACCTCGTTCGATCGGACGGAACCGTAAGCCTTGGCATCTATGGCTCTGTCTACGTCACCGGTTCGACCATCGAAGAAGCTCAATTCCGAATCCAACAACACTTGGCGGCACACATCCATCGTCCTCAGGTGTCTGTCGATGTTCTGGCCTACAACAGCAAATTCTACTACGTCATCGCTGATGGCGGCGGTGCTGGTGAGCAGGTCATCAAGCTGCCTTGCACCGGTAACGAAACGGTTCTCGACGCAATTGCAAACATCCGCGGCTTGCCCACAGTTGCCTCCAAGAGTGAAATCTGGATCGCACGACCAGCACCGGCTGGCACGGGAGCATCGCAGCGACTTCGCGTGCATTGGAATGACATCGCACGAAACGGCGTCACAGACACGAACTATCAATTGCTACCGGGTGACCGACTCTACGTGAAAGCAGACGACCTGATTGTCTTCGATACATGGGTCGCAAAAATCACCGCTCCATGGGAACGCATCTTTGGATTCACAATCCTTGGGAACGGGACTGTTCGAGCTCTCCAACGAGGTCGAGCGGCTCAGGGTGGAGGCGGAGGCGGAATCGGCTTCTAGCCAATCTCGCTTTCAACGACCTTTGGAAGTCCTTCTGGAACAAGAACCATGCTGAAGAAAATGTCGCTGGCGATGTTGGTGCTGGCTTCGTGTACGACGGCTCAGGCCCAGTTCGGGTTTGGGTCTGGCTCACAACGAATCAACAGACCACTCAACCGACCTACAGTTAGCCCGTACGTCAACCTGCTTCGCGGCGGTGGCGGAGCAGGACTGAACTACTTTGGACTGGTTCGTCCAGAACAACAGCTTGGAGCTTCGCTTCAACAGCTGCAGGGTGGACTTGGAAGTCTACGAGGCGGTGGCGGACGACGCGGTGGCGCGTTCCTTGGCGGAGGGGGTATGAGTACGACGGGACACTCCGTCGTCTTCGACTCGTTTCGTCAGCAAGGTGGCGCTGGCGGTGGATTAGGCGGCGGTGGACTTGGCGGCGGACTAGGTGGAGGCGCCGGCTTCCAACCAGGGTTCCTCGGCCAGGGTGCTGGCGGCAGCTTTGGTGGATTTAACGTCGGAGGCTCGGCTGGGTCCAGCTTCTCACCTCTCAACAATGGTGCCTTAAGTGGCGGAGGCCTTTCCGCTGGCGGCAACTTTGGTGGAGGCGGCGGAAGCCTCTCCGGTGGAGCAGTTGGTGGTGGCGGAGGCTTGGTAGCTGGTGGAGGTGGCCGTAGCCAAGGTGGTGGTTCAGTTGGAGGAGTTTCCGGGGGGCGAACACCTTGGGGAGTTGGAGTACCGACTGGCGGCGGAGGAATCATTGGCAGCACGGGGCATCCCGTCATCTTCAATAGTTTTCGCTCCAACGGTGGCGCGTCCGGCCAGTAGTTTGAACTAACGATCCGCATTACGAGACGGAACGATGCATAAGAAAATACTCACTCTTGCGATTCTGACGCTGTGCTGTGCACACTCAGTAACTGCTGGAATCTTCGACCACTGCAATCTGTTTGGTAAGAAGAAGACACGACCGTCCCGGCCGATTGTCAGCCCATACACACATCCCACGTATGGCTACTACGCAACTCAGTGGCGACGCTTCCCGGGAGCCTATTATCCCAACGACTTGCAGGACCTTGGTCCGGTTCATAACGGCGTAGGTGGCAGCACTGGATTCGGTGGGAACACCGGGCTTGATGAGACAGGCTTCGGAACACCGCAGCTTCCAACGTACGAATCGCCAACAACCGCGCCCGCTTCTGAATACGTTCGACCCAGCATGGATTCCATTCAGAATCTCCCACCTCAGACAACTCCTCCGCCAACGCCACCAAGTGCCAGTCGCATGAACACCGACGCACTCAGAGGTGTTCGCGAAGCATTGGTACCTGCAACACCGAAAGCCCTTCAGGTACCTCGCAATTCGACTCCAGCGCAGCAAGCCGTGCCGCAACCACCGCCAGCTCCGTTTCCGCCTCTCAAGCGAACGACCTATTCGATTCGGGTCGCACCTGCCTGGGGAAGTGGATCCAGACCAACACTGCCCGAAGTTCGGCCAATGCCAACACGAGACAAGTAATCCGGGGGGCGAACCCTGAAGTGATCAAGGAGCGAACGAGAAATCGTTTGCTCCTTTTTCATGCGCGGTTGGTTATTCAAAGACGACGTTGAACTTTGGGTTCAAGCGATGCGGCAGACTGGGTCGATCTTTTCGAATGTATGGACTGTAGGGCGAGACTCTGCAGCAGGGCACAACGCGAACCGAACAGACGGGACACGCCATGGGGGGCAAGACCGCAAACACAACCAAGCCGCGCGCTGCGCGCGGTGAGGCGGGGTCGTTTTCTGAGACGTTTGCAGCACAGCTGTTGATGGGCGGACTGTTTACCGTTGGCTTCTATGGCCTTGTCGCCATCATGCCGGCGGAATGGACCTTCTTTCGAAGGTACTTCTGCAGTCACCCACTGGAGTACGCCACAACCGGGCTGTTCTTCATTGCGATGGGAACACTACTGCTGAAGTTTGTGCAACACAACAACGAACGCTCCCAGCTACGCGGCGCTGTTGCGAGCAAGATTGCGGAATCGAAGGTCTCACAACTAGACCTCGAAGAAGCAATCCAGCAAAGCGATCCAAGTGCGAAGCGAACATGGTTTGTAAGACGACTGCGTGATGCGTCTGCATTCGTACGATCTCGAGGAACAGGTTCAGGTATCGAAGATCACCTGCGGTATCTCGGAGAACTCGCTTCCGACCAACTGCATCGCAGCTACGCGTTCGTGCGAACCATCACCTGGGCCGTTCCAATTCTTGGTTTCCTTGGCACGGTCATGGGTATCACGATGGCCATCGCGAATGTCACACCAGAACAACTGGACTCGTCTCTTGGAGACGTCACCGGTGGCCTTGCTGTCGCGTTTGACACAACGGCACTCGCCCTCGCACTGTCCATCCTGCTGGTGTTCGCATCGTTCCTGGTCGAGCGCTGCGAACAACAATTGCTCGCAGAGGTAGAAGACTTCAGCATCCGGCACCTACCGGGTGTCTACGGAACAGGTTCAGCAGACGGCCATGTTGCGGTTAGCGGAATTGAACCAGCGACAGCCAAGATCCTCGCGGACGCACTTGATGCTGTTGCAACTCGACAAACCGCAATCTGGGAAGAACAACTCGGTGAAATGCGAACTCGCTGGGAATCGCTACTTCTGATTGCTGAGAACCAGGGTCAGCTCATTCGACTGGAAGAACAGCTCCACACCAACCTGGAAGCGATTCGCACGTCTGAGACCTTCGATCAAACGCTCAACAACCTGACCGCTGCGGTCCACTTGCTGAGCACACGAACAAACGCTGCCGCTCCACAACCACACCGCCGCGCGGCTTAACTCTCTGTCGTGACTCTCGTTAGAAAGTTCATGGCATGAGTCGCCGAGCGTCCAATAATGTATCGCTGTTTCCCTTTCTCGCAGTCCTTGTCTGCGCAATGGGAGCGTTGATTCTATTGCTGCTGGTTACCACGCGGCGAATTCGATCGAACCAACTCGCGGCTGTTCAAGTTGCCGTTGATGACGACCAGCTGGACGACATAGACGAACCTCTTCCTGTTCTTCCGCCGCTACCGGCACCTGAACCAGAAGAAGAACCAACTTTCGTGCCGACCATCGTCCCCGTGGACGGACCGCGAGTCGTCTCTTCGATTCCGTCGCCCGTCAGTGATGACGCGAGGATTGATAATCACCTTCAGCGAGATCGAGAAGCGCTTCGAGGGTACGACGCCATTTTGACGGGTCGACTGCAGCAACTTGCGGACAACGACCGGCAGCTATACGGCGCCTATCTGCAAGCCAAGAAGAGCCGCGATCAATCGACCGCTTCTGAACAGCAACTGTCAGCCTCCGCTGCATCTGTCCAAGGTTCTCTCGCAGAAGCCAAAGAGAATGACAAACGACTCGACTCCCAACTCGCAGCGTTGCGTCGAGCAGTCGAGCAGAAGCTGGCCGAACCAGTCAAAGCCATAAGCAAGTTTCGCATTGTCCCGTTCGACGGACATAGCGGAACCGTGCGACGGCCAATCATGATCGAATGTGTTCAGGATCGCTTCCGATTCATTCCGGAAGACATCGAACTCACACGCACTGATCTCGAAGACTTCATCACAACTTTTAACCCCCTGCTCTCCGGGGCGTCTGCTTTAAGCACACATTGGTCGATGAAGAAGGGTTCCACCAACGGCGGTGGCGATCCTTACGTCCTGCTAATCGTCCGCCCCAGCGGCGCGCTTGGGTTCTATGCGGCGAAGCGAATGCTGAGACGCCTGGATGTCCCAATCGGCTATGAACTGCTTGGCGAAGAACAGGAACTCGACCTACCTGTCGCAGATCAGGAAGCGGTTCGACTCTGCCGCCTCGCAGTCAACCGCACACTCGCGCGACGTGATGAGATGATGAAATTGCGGCCGCTGACACGATCTCTCGCGGCTGGCCTGCCACCCAAAATGCCCCAAACAACAGGCCGCGCAAGACTGCAGCCGACAGGACAGCAATCAGCCGACGATCGAGTTCGTTCGTTCGAAAAACTGCTGGCAGGCATGCGGACAAAGAATGCAAATCGCCCGCAAGGCATGCGAGAGTTCCCGGACTTCGCGAACGCACCGACACGACCCAGCCAGACTCCCGACCAAAGACAAGCCAACGTCTCCCGCAACCGATTGGGGCAGCCACCAAGCCAGGGCACGTCGTCAAATCGACCGTCATCACAGATGGGAACCGCTCAGTTGCGAGGCCAAACCGTCAGTCGTCAGTCACCTGGTTCACAACCGACATCCAACGTAGTTCAAAACAATTCAGGCGTTCCAATGCAGCCGCCCGGTGCGGCGCGCTTGACGCCATCGGGGACGCCGGACCCACATCCGGCTCCCCGTTTCACCCAGAGTCCTTCGGGCAGCAGCCTGCCGCCCGGAATACGTTCGCCACAAACGGGGACAACGCCACCACAACGTGGTCGTGTCACGTCTGTCACAGACGGTTCAACAAAGCCAACGCAACAGAGTGGAAGCAACGCGTCGCCCAACCGATACCCAAGTCTGCCGCAAGCCGGAGTGGCCTCTCAACCCACCAAGCAGTCGGGCAACCAACCATTTTCCAACCAGAACCCACAGCCAGTGCAGTACCGCCGCGCGGTGGATTTGTTTGTCGATTTAGACAGCGTCATCGTTGGTACCAACGGACGCATTGGTGTGAACCAAGGGCAGGTGTCAGGTCCTTGGCTGGGAACGATTCTGACTCAAATCGAAGCCGAGGTTCGCAGTTGGGGCGATGCACCAACCGGGACCACATGGGCCCCGGAAGTCCGATTTCGCGTGAGCCCCGGTGCAAACAGAACACATAGCCGACTGAAGAGTTCACTCTCACGTCTCGGCATGAGAACGACAGACGAGTTTACCGTCAGCCCAAAATCGCAGACTGGGACCGACGTCTTTCGAAGTCAGACAACGTCGAACCGAACCCGAGTCGGAGGCCAACGATGAGTCGCCGCGCACAAAACGACGAGATAGAACTCGGCTCCGATTCCTTCCTCGACATCATCGCGAACATTGTCGGCATTCTGATCATTCTGATCGTCATCGCCGGCGTGAAAGTCAGTCGCCAACCGCTCGAACAAGAGCTTCCCGCCGCTGTCGAAACACCAATCGAAGAACCGCTCGTCAAAGCCCCTCCGATCGTGCCAACGACAATACCGGAAGACGGGCCGCCCGAAGTTCCCACAGAACCATTCCTGCGAACACCACCCGCGCCGTTTCAGTTTGTCTCACAGCCACAGGATCCCAAACAACCACGAGCTTTGTTCGCAGACACATCTGCCACCAAGGAAGCACAGCTTCGACAGTTTGCCGTCAGAGAACGCAAGCTCAACGCGGCCCTGACACAACTGGCAACGCTGCGAGTCAATGCGTCGAAGTCAGTCGACCAGAAGCAGGCAGAAATCAACAAGCTGCGGCAAGACATGCAGGCCATGCAGGAATCGATGGCGAGCAAACAATCAGAGGCACAACGGCTCCGAGAGCGACTTACGCGAGTGGATCTTCCCACCGTTGATGTCACGCAGATCGAACACAAAGTCACACCAGTCGGTAAAGACGTGTCCGGTCGCGAAGTCCACTTCCGCATCGCTGCAGGCAAGGTGTCTTACGTTCCAGTGGACGAACTTGTCGAGGAACTCAAAACCCAAGCTGCGCGGAAGCAATCGGAGCTATTGCGAAACAGCACGTTTCGTAGTCGAGTTGGTCCGATTCGCGGCTACCGGATGAAGTATGAGATCGCACGCAAGAACAACGGCGCCGGAAACGATCTCCGTTTTGGAAGCGCCATGTTTCGCGTCGTCGTAAGTGAGTGGGAGGTCGAACCAACTGCCGCACTTGAACAG
>JBGCDN010000637.1:0-19074 GCA_045105495.1 Planctomycetaceae bacterium | reverse complement strand
GACATTTGGGGCATCATCCACTGGCCGCGCGACTTTGATCCTGACAAGAAGTATCCGGTTGTGGAGAACATCTACGCCGGGCCTCACGATCATCATGTCCCCAAGTCATTTCGCGAACGATACGGGCACCAACATCGAATTGCCGATGCGGGCATGATTGTGGTTCAGATTGATGGCATGGGAACCGCATGGCGTTCCAAAGCGTTCCACGATGTCTGCTACAAGAACCTGCGTGATGCCGGGTTCCCGGATCGGATTGCGTGGATGAAAGCGGCAGCGAAGAAGTTTCCGCAGATGGACCTTTCGAGAGTCGGTATCTACGGCGGTTCGGCGGGCGGACAGAACGCGATGGCGGCTCTGCTGTGGCACTACGATTTCTACAAAGTCGCCGTCGCAGACTGCGGATGTCACGACAACCGCATGGATAAGATCTGGTGGAACGAACAATGGATGGGCTGGCCGATAGATGACGCCTACAAGCAGAATTCAAACATGGAGAACGCTCATCTGCTAAAGGGCGATCTGATGTTGGTTGTCGGCGAATTGGACCGCAACGTTGATCCCGCCAGCACAACTCAGGTTGTGAGCAAGCTGATCAAAGCCAACAAGGACTTCGAGTTCGTTCTTGTCGCCGGAGCCGGACATGGTGCAGCAGAAACACCATGGGCATCGAGAAAGCGGCTGAAGTTTCTCAGAGAGAAGCTCAAGGCCGACTGAATCCGCCGCTTCGTTCAGTGCGATTCCGTACCAAAGAAGATCTCTCAGTGTGCAGCCGATGCGCACTCTGATAGCCTTCGCTCCAGCCACTTCCCCTCTCAATTCTTCGAGGTAACTATTCATGTTTCGATTCGCATCGCTCGCCGCGCTGCTTGCGGTTAGCACTTTTGCTCATGCCGAAGACTGGTCTCGATTCCGCGGCCCTGCTGGTAACGGTGTTGCAGCGAACGCTTCGTCTTTTCCAACACAGTGGTCACCCAACGCCAATCTCGCATGGAAAACACCGCTGCCCGGCCCAGGCGCATCAAGTCCAATTATTGTCGGCGGCAAAGCATTCGTAACGTGCTACACCGGGTACGGGCTTGATCAGCAGAACCCGGGCAAGATGGAAGATCTGATGCGGCACTTAATCTGCATCGACATGAAAACCGGTAAGGAGTTGTGGCGAAAAGATGTCAAAGCCGCATTGCCTGAAGACCCCTACGCAGGCGCTGGTGTTCCAGCGCATGGTTACGCGTCGCATACACCCGTTTCAGATGGCAAGCATGTCTACGCGTTCTTTGGTAAGAGTGGCGTCCACGCGTTTGACTTCGATGGAAACAAAGTGTGGGAAGCCAAAGTGGGTATGGAATCAGATCCGCCGAAATGGGGTTCGTCATCCAGCCCGATCATTCACGAGAACCTTGTGATTGTCGTCGCGTCTGCTGAAAGCCAATCCGTGATTGCGTTCGACAAGACTTCAGGTAAGGAAGTCTGGCGAGCGGAAGCTGAGGGCCTTGACGGCATGTGGGGAACTCCTGCAATGGTGAAAGTCGGCGACGACCGAACCGACCTTGTCATGGTTGTTGCCAAAGAAATGTGGGGGCTTGATCCAGCCACCGGAAAGATGCGTTGGATGGCCGGCGCGACCGATTCAGAGAATGCTTACTCCAGCGTCATCCAGGATGGAAAACGTGTGTATGCTCTGACCGGACGTGGTGGCGGCAGTGTCGCCATCGAAGCAGGTGGCAGCGGCGACATCAGCGAAACCAACACAGTCTGGATCGGTCGAGACAACGCCAGCTTTGCCTCGCCAGTTCTGTACAACAACCGGATCTATTCTGTGTCTCGAAACATCGTGACAGTTATCGATGCGAAGACCGGCAAGCACGCATGCGATCCTGTGCGACTCAAGGGCGTCGCCGCTGCCAGCGGTCGATTTGGTGCTCTGGATTATCCATCGCCGGTGGTCGTCGGCGATCGATTGTTTTACCTCAATAGTCGAGGTCAAATGTTTGTTCTTAGCACGGGAGAAACCCCGGAACAGATCGCTGTGAACAAGGTAACGTCTGACACAGAAGTGTTCCGTGGCACCCCGGCGATCAGCAACGGCCAGATGCTGCTAAGAAGCTCAAAGCACCTGTACTGCGTTGCCAACAAGAACGAAACCGTCAGCGAAGAAGACATGAAAATGGCTAAGTCATCAGCCTCTCCCGCAGGCGGTGCTGCTCGTGGTGGCCGAGGAGCCGGTGGCGGGGGACGTGGCGGCAGGCAACGGTTCGACCCGATGGCTATGTTTGATGGCATGGATTCAAACAAAGACGGGAAACTCGTAGAAGCCGAACTGAAGAAGAGCCAGATGATTCCGGGTGATCGCTTGATGACCTTGGATAAAGATGGTGACAAGGCAGTTTCCAAAGAGGAATTTCGCAACATCAGTAGCCTGTTTAGTGGTCGCGGTGGCCGAGGCGGATCCACAGGTGGTCGCGGTCGCAGTGGCGGTGGTGGCGGCTACGGTCGTGGTAAGGACACTCGTCCTGATCGCCCACAGCGACCAGAGTTCGCTGACAAGAAGTAAGAGGCTCGGAAACACCGATCGCCCAAGTGAAGCAAAAAGGCTGGTACTCGTACCAGCCTTTTTCGTGCAATCTCAGGGAAGGCGTTGCATCGACGGAGCGATCCACGACTTTGCAGACAGCAGATCTTGTCAAACCGCTCATGCGGCGAAGACCTGTCCCTAAACAACCATCCCAACATCGCTGCCGCACCCCGATACAACTGGAAGGTGCCTTAGGCGACCGGCACGAGTAGTCGAGTTGCGACTTCGCTGCGGCCTTTAATTTCGTAAAGACAGACCTGATCGCCGCCGTTTCGTTTGGCCTCGTACATGGCTTTGTCGGCGTAGTCGATTAACCAGTTGGAGTCTGCGGTGTCACCTTTCGCTGGTGTGTAATGCAGTGCTCCGACGCTGGTGGTCATCTTGATCGCTGAATCTTCAACAGCCGCCGCTGCGATTTCACAACGAATGCGTTCTGCGATCGTCTCCACTGTGTCCCCCTTGGCGTCCATCAAGGCGACAAGAAACTCGTCGCCACCAAATCGAATCACGAAATCAGATTTCCGAACCGCCGCGTTCAACACTCGTGCAACTTCACAAATCGCTTCGTCACCAGCGTTGTGACCAAACTGATCGTTGATACTCTTGAACCGATCGATGTCGAGAAAAAGCAGGCCGACCGGTTTTCGTTTTCTAATGTTCGTACTGAGTTCTTCGTTCAACACGCGATCCATGAACCGACGGTTGTAAGTCTGAGTCATGGGGTCTTCGAGCGACTCGTCACGGCCGCCACTCTTGCCGCTTTGCACCATTCGCATTTGGCTTTGCAAAGCGATGTCTTCCAGTAGCTGCTTCGCGTCACTCAAAACGCGTTCTGGTGTGTAGGTCTTGCCGAGTTCAAAAGAAAACAATGCTGCTGCTTCGCAAACACGCATTGTCGTCTCTTCCATGAACTCCTCAATTCGCTTTGGCTGCCACTTAAAGTGCTGCCGCAGGAATCCGTAAAGGTTGTCCATTGCTCGACGACTGGTGCGATGATTGACTGAATAGTGACCCGAAAGCGCAGCGGCCTGCAGAGCTGTTGCCAGTGGCTTTCGTTTCGAACTGGAACCAGACTGCATGTGTTGATGGTGAACCAAAATCGCGTTTCGAATTTCTTCCGGGATGCCCCAACGTTCGCATAGCGCGATGGCAACGTCGATGTGAGTGAAGCCATAAACAGTTCGTTCCGCGGCGATCACATTCGGGAACTCGCTCTTGTCCCAGACATGGTCCAAATAGGTTTCGCCATCAACGTGCAGAAACGACAGAATGCCCAAATCTTGTAGTAGCCCTGCAAGGAAATAGGTCGCTGGATCTGCACCAGACGTTTCTTCAGCAAGCTGTTCCGCACAGACAGCCTGAGTCAGCGAGCTACGCCAAAGTTTTTGCATTACTAGCTGCACGTCGCGATCTTCTGCGCGCGTATCGGAAAGTGTGAACCCAAGGACGATGGTTCGCACCATCGTCATGCCAAGCAGAGGAATCGCAGCATCGACCGAAGCAACTGGCTTGCCTAATCCAAACAGTGCTGAATTCGCAAGCTTCATGATGCGCGAAGCCAACGCAGGATCGGTTCGAACCGTCTTGATGACTTCGTTGAAGTTCGGTTCTTCCTCAGCTGCCAATTCAATCACGCGTAATGCGACTTGCGGCAAGCTTGGCAGACGATCGGAACTCAGAATCTGTTCCAGAGTTGCGGGCTTCATAAGATCTCAATCATTGCTTTGGGAACCATGCGAAGGCTGACAGTCGTTAGACGCGAACGTCGAGTTTCTGGCCAACCTGGGATGCCTCCTGCAACAATTCGACAACCGCAGCTCCTGTCTTCTCGACGGCTTCGAGGTTCTTACCGGCCACGGCAACGCCGGCTTCTGCAATCGCAGGCGCGTTCCGAATTGCAATGGCCTGATTGATTCCACTAACTGCCTGCATAGCGACCTCGCAACACAACTTGGGCGGTAAAACGAACGTGCCGGTTGCGGGTCATCGAATGGCTTGCGGCTAAACCTGCCGAAATCCAAACATGTGCAGGCCTTCATCCACAAACTTGCAGTAGCTGGGACGTCTGTATCGATTACGCCAGCGGACTATTGGCCGCTGTTTCCTACGGCCAATCGATTACCCAGACCATGCGAACTTCCGCTTCCCATCTGAAAGCTCGCAGAAAATTGGCAGCTGCATCAGCCCGATCTTGTGTTTCGTAGACCGACATGAATTCAAATTGACGGTCGTTTCGACGCACGACTTCAACGTCTGCTGAGAGGTCAATCAGCCCCCATTCAATCATGCGAAACAAACGATAATTCGCATCGCGTTCGGTCCTGTGGCCTGAAGAAACAACTTCTGGGCCGTCATCACCAATCACCACAACATCCCACACCCAGAGTGGGCGCGGGTTGCGTCCCCAAAGTTCAAAGTCGACATCGATAATCGGCCCGGGCAAAGGAAGAGGATCGAAGCCCCCAACATCCCACTGTGCTCTGGCAGTTGGAGCTGTCGAAGAAAACGCAGCTGCGGTAATCGCGAAGAGGAATATGAGGTTCTTCATGATTGAGTTCCTTTCTGTATGTCATGAGGTACTGCTTCATCCGAATTTAGCCATCGGCCCCGACACGGAAATCGATCGATCGCAGCGCAGTCGCTGGAAGTTTGTCACACGCTGGGCAAAACTGGACTTCCCCGCCTACTCGCCAGAAAGAGACAACCATGCGTTCTGTGCTGCTTCTATTCCTCTGCATCCAATACTGCACAACGGCGTGGGGGCAGTTGACTGACTTCCCGAAGACAATCGATCTAGACGACCAGTCGTACCGTCAGGTTGTGGTGGATCACGAACCGGGACAGTACCTGGGTCATCCCACCACATGCCTGCTGGAAGACGGAAAGACCATGTTGTGCGTGTATCCCAAAGGACATGGCCGTGGATCCATCGTCTACAAACGAAGTAGTGACGGCGGACTCACGTGGAGCGATCGGCTGCCTACACCCAGCAGTTGGAATACGTCAAAGGAGGTGCCAACCTTGCATCGCGTTGTCGATGCAGATGGGCGGAAACGACTCATCATGTGGTCTGGCTTGTACCCTGCCCGGCTCGCTGTCAGCGAAGACGATGGCCAACAGTGGAGTGAACTCAAACCTGCCGGCGACTGGGGTGGCATTGTCGTGATGGGGTTCGTCGAACCACTCAAAACCGGCAACGGCCATTACATGGCCATGTTTCACGACGATGGACGATTCATTTCCAGTAAACCGAAGAACGATCCGGTTCGAACCTTCACTCTTTACAAAACACTCTCCAAAGATGGCGGCTTGACGTGGTCTAAACCAGAAAGCGTGTTCCAATCATCTGACGTCCACTTGTGTGAACCCGGCTGCATTCGGTCTCCGGACGGAAAGACAATCGCGGTCCTTCTAAGAGAAAACGCCCGCAGGAAAAACGCGCACGTCATTTTCTCTGAAGACGAAGGAGCCACATGGACAGAACCACGAGAAGTCCCGCTTGCCCTGACCGGGGATCGGCACACTGGAAAGTATGGTAAAGACGGCCGACTGTTTATCAGCTTCCGTTGTCGTTCACCAAAGCAAAGTGTGAAGAACCGACCATTCGAAGGCGACTGGGTCGGCTGGGTCGGAACGTGGGATGACATTGTGAACGGGCACAATGGTCAGTATTCCGTGCGACTAAAAGACAACAAGAAGGGTTACGACACAACGTACCCCGGTGTCGAACTTTTGCCGGACGACACGTTCGTCGTCACCACTTACGGACATTGGTCCGCTGGCGAATCGCCCTACATATTAAACGTTCGCTTTAAGCTCTCAGAATTGGACGAGCTAGCAAAACGCTAGATAGCGATGTCGACATGCTGCCCACATCCTGTGCTGGCAGCTACTCCACACCAAGCACTTGCTTCATCTGCTGAAATCGCGGAAGCAGCGGGTCGTCTTCGCTGAGTTCCGTCAGAACTCGGCGTAGTCGACTCTTTGCGTTGTCTTGCAGGTTTTGGAGCACGAATCCGAGAATCGCCTGGTATTCAAACGACGAGACCTGACCAAATTCAGCGATCGCCTGGTCAGCAACCTGAACCATTCTTTCGCCTTGTTGAGCCCGTTGAAGCGTGACGAGGAGGTCGTTGGTCAGACCAATGGCGACCTGCTGGCTGCCTGCCTGACTCCGGTTTTCGAACAGGTGTGACAACACAACCAGTGAGTCATCGTACTTCCCCTGTTGGCCATAGAACCGCCCAAGACGAGCAACGTTCGCGAAGCTGGGATCTGTGTAGATTAGCTGCTTGGTGTGATAGACAGCCTTGTCGAGATCTTCGTTGGCAACCGCGCAGTCACCTAGTGCGCCGTGGACCGTTGGCCAGAACGGAAACTGATCCCGTAGTTTGAGCAGCGCGGCGTAGGCTTCGCCGGGTTCGTTGATACCAGCAATCTTCTCAAATGCTGCCTGTGCTTTGGGTATGTCAGAATCCAACAACTGCGGCGGTTTGTTTTCGTCAAGCATCGTTTGAGATGCTTCCGGACTGAGATGCAAATTCAAGGTGCCGTAAACCGGGTGCGTTCGGTCGAGCGAAAACGTTGCGGGAGCGCCTTCCTCAGGGACCTCTGGTTCCCAGCGAATCAAGTCTTGAAGTCGCGACAATTGAGCATCTCCAGATGGATGAGGCGAACCAACTGCATCCGAAGGCTCTGCTGATTCAGATACGCCAGATGTCGAAGCAGCTTCGTCTGTGTCAGTCACGTCGGGCGATTCTGCCATCGGCAAATCAAAAGTGTCTGTGTCACCACCGCAACCGCTAGCTACGACGGATAGAACCAAGCAACCTACGACTCGAATGCAAATGAGTTTCATCTGACTTCCAACTTGGCAGGACGTTGAAGAATGCAGCAATACTCTGCGAGTCGTGGAAAATCCTCGCAAGAAGCGACTCGGAGAGTCGTGCTACTATCGTTCTTCAACAGGCACTGTCTCCACCAATCGCCCAACGGACGGTGCAAGTTGCCTACGCTGCCTTCCGGCTATCGGTGTTGATCGCATCGATTTCGACAGGCGCAATCGTGTGGAGCCCGAAGAGTTTGGCGGCAAAGTCGCGTGGTACTCCCGCCATTTTCAGCACCGTCGCGCAGAGGATACGGAAATCGAAAGCAGATTCTTCTTCGAGGTTCCTTACGTATGCAAGGTCCAGAGTCAGCTTGTTTCGCACCGTCTGCAAATCGCTATCCGCAGGTGCTCGAACCTGCGCGAGTCCGGTTACTCCGGGGTGAAGAAGCAGCCGTTCGGCGTACCTTGGAATCTGCTCAATCAAGTCAGCAACGAACTCAGGACGTTCTGGTCGTGGACCGTTGATGCACATGTCACCCTTCATGATATTGAAGAGTTGTGGAAGCTCATCGAGATGAGAGAACCGCAATATGCGGCCGATAAAGGTGACTCGTGGGTCGCCTTCCTGAGCCCAAACCGCGCCAGTTCCAGCTTCGGCGTTGATCGTCATCGAGCGAATTTTGTAGATGGTGAAAACTCGACCATCGAGCCCAACTCGCTCTTGCTTGTAAATCGGATTCCCACGCGAAGTCAGACGAACCAGCGCCGCGCAAACAGCAATGATCGGCAGGCCCGGAATCAGCAGGATTGCTGCCATGATCCGCGAGTTCCGCAGACGTTTATTGAGTAGCGACTGGCTGATGCCGGCCGCGTCTCGCTTTGCAGGCGCACCTTCGGCGAGCCCCGGCATTTGGAGGATCTTGCTCATGAGATTCAAGACGCACAGACCTGAAACGGTCCGTGCCTGACTGGAGTGACGAGAATTGTCTACGGTCGTGAGGCGACCTATGGAAGAGAGGAATGCGTAGTAGCCTGTTCTGCGAACGGCTGTCTATACGTTTCGACAACGAAATTAAGGCACTTTTCGCCGGTCAGTCGCTTTCACTCGTGCATGAACAGAATCCTATTGGTGGATTCATCGAGATTTGTTACCAACCGGTTCTCTCCACGGCCTGTTCAGGCCAACCATCAAATCTCACCGCGAACTTCTCGGTTCGCATCCTCCTCACGAGACGTTCACCTTGTCGACTCAGACAGCAGGTAGCGCTGACCTTTCCCCAACACCGGGACAGGGCATTCGCCTATCGGGTTACATATCGACCGCCGCGATCTCAGTGGCAAACATCGTCGCAGTTGTCGCTGTCACCGGCATCCTCGCGCGCGCTTTCAGTGAAGATCAGTTTCTGCTGTACGGTAAAGCGAACCGGTACATGAACTTCCTGTTCTGTATCACGAACGGAAGCCTTGGTTACGCGATCGTCCGTTACGGATCGTTTGGCGACGAATCAAAACGCAAGCAAGTGTTGTTCAATGCACTTTGCCTCGTTGGTGGCCTCACACTTTTAGTTTCAGCGACCGTCCGGTTCTCGATCGACGAAATCGCAACGGCTCTGAACGAACCACGATTCAGTCGTGGCTGGATGATTTACTGCTCGCTGTGGCTGTTCGGCCAATCGTTTCTACACATCATTCTGGCGTACCTACGAAGTTCGAGCCAACTGACTTTGGCAAACAAAGTGCATTGGACTTCCAAGACCCTTTGCATCCTCAGCGCGGCCTCGATTATCTGGATCATGTCGCAGTGGGTGCAGGCTCCTTTAAGTGTTCCGCAATATTACGGGCTGGTTGGTGTGTTGGTGACGACCACTTGCATTCTCGCTTTCGCTTCTCAATGGAAGAACCTCGAACCAACACTCAATCCAAAGCTCTGCGGTCACATGATCGGGTTCTCTTCGACTCGCATTGTTGACGCATTACTCAAGAACTCATTTCTTGTTGTCGTCCTCACCCTTCTGGGTAGACACAGCCCAGCATCAGCTCGGATTGCAGGTCAGGTTGCAGTCATCACATTTTTGCTTCGTGGGATTGAGGCTCTATGCCAGCCGCTGGTCATGTTGGTCATGACTGATTCGCTCGCCAAAGACTCCAAAGAACGCATTCGCCGCATGGTCGAAACAGGCTGGATTGCCCTGGCCACATTCACTTTGCCAATGATGCTTGTGCTCTTCATGCTTTGCGAACCAATTGTGAAGCTATACCTCGGAACCAGGTTTCAGGGACTCGGCGAAGAATTCGGAATCATCTCGCTGTCGCTACTGCCGACTGTGGCTGTTGTTCTCTTCAGAGGCCATCTCGACGGCAAGCTCAAGATCTCGCCCATCATGTACGCCAACATACTTGGCGTGTTGGCGATCGGTTCGATTACCTGGTACCTGCTCGAACAGAACACTGTGACGTTACGAACCATTGCATGGTCGATCGTTGCCATTCGTTGGTTGCAATTTGTGTTTGTGATGTGGCTTCTGAACCGAATGTTTGGAGTCATCCCGTACCGCCGCGAAGCTGTGCTTCAAGTGTGGACCAAGCTGCAAACACTCGTCCGCAAAATTCGATCACGAGGTTAATCGCAAATGTTATTCTTTGCTGTTCTTCTCGTTCAAATCGCACTTCTGCCGCCTGCAATCTCTGTACTCTCGAGACAACGGCTGGGCTTGTATACGTGCTTCTACGGCGTGTTCTGCGTGCTGATTGTGATTCCGTTTTATCTGATCTTCGCTGAAGTTCAGGGAGTCATTCACCTGCAGGAAATCGTCGGCAAATCGGCGGACGCCAAGGTCACGCTGGATGTAGGGAACGGGTTCCGTCCGCTGATGTGGGTTTGCATCGCTCAGGCCTGCTACCTCGCGGGCGGCTACTTCGTGATGAACACATCAACGCCAGCACTCACAGCGCCGCGGCTCGAACCGAACAGCATGATGTACCTTGGCGTCGGCCTGGCAATCTTCGGAATCTGCTACACGTTCATCCGGTTCTGGCTGGTTCCAGACTTTCCTCTTTTCGTCCTGCTGACGACTGGAAGCACGGAGAGCCTGCGCGACCTATCGTTCGAATACGCGACCAGAAAAGACGTCCCGTACATCTTCCTTCCGTCAATCAACGCGAATGTGCGGCGTATTCTACTACCCGTTGCTGCATTCCTGTTGGGAAGATCGGCGACACACTCAGACAATAAGTTCGTCAAAATTCTGTACCGAGTAACTCTGATTCTCGCGATCACAGTGATCGTCGGTCAGTTCAAACGCGCGCCGCTGTGTTACATCGTTTTGTGGTGTGTTTTGCAGCGACATGCGTTCGCCGACATTAAGCGGCTTGGCCGCATCATGGTCGTTTCAGCGGTCCTGATCATCATCATGATTGGTATCACGGGGACGTATCAGCAGGGGGATGAATTCGATCTAATGAAAGCCGTTCTGAGCCTATTTTGGCGTCTGTTTGTCGGCGAAGCGATTGGAGAATTCCTGGCTCTCGAACACCACGGCATCACCTACGACTACCGAGGCCTTGAGATCTTCCAGACCTATTTCCAGAAGGTCATTGGCGAAGACATCATGACGTTCAGTGAATACTGGAAAGCGGAAGTCGGCGGTAAGCGTGGCTACATGGCGGTCGGTGTGATTACCGAAATTTTCATTAGTGCGGGACCAATGGCTGCCATCGTACTTTGGATGCTAACCGGAATGAGTCTCGTTGGAATCGACCGACTTCTCATGCGATACAACTCAGATGACCATCGCCCATTCATTGCCGGGCTGATTGTTGTGTTCGCGTTCTCGTCAGTGAAAGGAGGTCTGTCCCAATTCTTCACGGGAGGCGGCCTGGTTCTGCTGACGCTGTATTTTGGAACCGTGTTCCTTTGTCGGCAAATCGCACCACCACGAATGCCGATCCGTTCCAACGCCATGCCGCGCAGAGTGGCTCGACGTACTTAGTTTGTGTTTGGAGACGTCGTGATGCCTATGTCATCTGACGAAATCAATGTTGCGTACATCGCCGGATACGGACGATCGGGTTCAACCTTGCTTGAACGCATCTTGTCGACACATCCGCAAGTCGTTGGCGTGGGCGAGATCGCTTACCTGGCTGACAAACGCTACGCCGACTTCTATTGGGGTGTCGCTGAAGGCATCCCGCTCTGGGATCAAGTCGAACCAGAACTACGCTTCGATGAACAGGAATTAGCCAAGCGGCAACAGATCCAGAAACGACACGAATCAACGTGGACCGGCTGGATTTATCAGTTCTTCAAGAAGCCGTCAGAAGAATACTGCCAGCATACGACTCAGGTCCTGCGCGCGATTGATGAGGCGTTGCCGACTGAAGCGAACTGGATTATCGATTCTTCAAAGACAGCTCGCGATCGGTTCTTCCGGCCGTTCATGTTCCGAAAACTCGACGGTGTGAATGCCTGCATGATTCATGTTGTTCGCGATCCCCGTGGGTCGGTTCAATCTGTCCGGCGCGGTTCGAACGCAGCCATGGAACGAGGCCAGCCGCGGCATTTCAAGTTCGCCCTTTTGCGGTCCCTATTTGGTTGGTCGATGGCCAACCTCTCCGGCATTTTGTTTCGCGCGCTATATGGTTCTGAGAACTATGTTCGCATTCGATACGAAGAACTTGCTGCCGATCCGGTCACCTGCCTGAAGCGGCTAGAACCGCTGCTGGGCGTTGACTTCAAACCGACCGCTGCCCTGATACAAGCAGCAAAACCGCTACCAGCCGGTTCGCAGTTCGCGGGAAATCGCATGCGGCTGGAAACGGTAATCAAACTCAAGACTGACGAACGCTGGCGCGACGACATGCCAAAAGTGATGCAGTGGTTGGTCGCGATCGTGTGTTCACCGATCCTGATGTTTCTTCGCAGGCAGCCCAAGCCGCCTGACGACCTGCCAGAGTACAAGTCTGCCGCCTGAACGGATTGGAGTCGGACTAGTCGCATCGCATGGAGGCGACTATGCGACCCGGCGATCTTTCCGTCCTGCACATTGCAGGCCCCGACATGGCACTCAGGTTGCCATCAATACTGCAACTAAAACAACGCGGCGTCCAGGTTCATGCTGCCGGCTCCGGAAGCTCCCAGCCGTTCGACGACGTTGGCGTTCCGTTCTATCCCTACGAACTTAACGGCAGCGCCAGTCCTCTGGCCGATCGCAAAACCAACGTCGCCCTCGCGGAGATTATCCGCGAAGTGAAACCACATGTGGTTCACAGCTTCAGCACGAAACCTTGCGTGCTTGTGCCACCGGTCGCCCGCATGCTTGACGTGCCGGTGAACCTTAGAACCGTTTGCGGTCTGGGGCATCTGTATTCGAGCAATTCGCTGAAAGCGAAGCTCATGCGAATCCCATTCCTCGCGTACCACCGACGCGCGTCTCGGACGGCAGATATGACGATCTTCCAAAACGAAGACGACTGGAACCTGTTTCGCGAAAAGAGTGTTGTCCGCAACGACAACTCCATGCTAATCCCCGGCTCTGGAGTCGACATCACGGGACTTGCGGAACAAATACCGAACCAGTCGCAGCGCGCACAGTTGCGAGAAGAAATGAGAGCGAGTGACGGGCCAATCGTCATGATGGTCGCTCGGCTGGTTCGAGCCAAAGGCGTCGATCTTTTTCTTGAATCCGCTCGGACGATTCGAAAAGAACATCCGGAAGCCACATTCGTTCTTGTCGGGCCATTGGCGAAGAATGGACGCGGCATCCCGCTGAGCACAATCGAATCGTACTCCGACGACGTAACCTATCTCGGTTACCGCAAAGACATTCCGGCCCTACTTTCCATGGCCGACATCTTCGCCCTGCCAAGCCAATACCGAGAAGGTGTTCCGCGAGTTCTCATGGAAGCCGCTGCACTCGGACTCGGGCTTGTCACAACCAACATGCCCGGCTGCAAAGACGTCGTCATCAACGAAGAAACCGGACTAAGAATCGAACCTGGTGATCAGCAAGCGTTGAACGTGGCAACCACCAGGCTGATCGAATCGCCCAGCCTCCGTGCCGAACTCGGTTCCCGCGCACTTGCGAGAATTCGTGATCGCTTTGAAGTGTCACACGTCGTTGATTCCTACATCAACACGTACTCAAACATTCTCGGACAACCAATCACAACACCAACTCGGAAAGCTGCTTAGAAGCGTCGCGGTCCGGATCGACTCTCACCGCATGCACGCGTAAAGGTGCTGCGTACTGCATTCCCACATTCCACCTTGGACTATTCGGCGATCCGAGAATGAACATTGTGAGCGTCTTCGATGATGGCGACGGGGCCTTCACTTTGTTCAATCAGACGCACGGCTTCGCCGGTTTCAGTGAGCGGAAAGATGAACAACTCATCAATCAGATCCGAGTTGAATTCGGACAGTAGATAAACGCTTGCGTGTTGAACCGCATTAGCGATCTGTGTGGCTGGCATCAGATCGACAGGAGCCTCCAGCCGAAGTGGTTTAATGGCGTCGGCCGGCGTTTCTACCTGCCGCAGAATCTCCATGCCTTGGTCAAGTTCTGCCTTCGACTGCGAGAGAATCAGAATCTTTCCGTCTCGGGCGACAAGGCGCGATGCGGCTGCGATGGCCGATGCGATTTGGTTCCAGCCGTCACCACCAGCGTCTGTTGTTACCGAGGCGACAACCAGTTCTGGACGTTGGTCCGGCGTGACCATCAACTCACGCGAAACGAATTCCTTGCCGCGACGAAGTACCGGTTCAAACGCGCCGGCCAACACCTGCGCGATTCCACCGTTTAGTGCCGGGATCGCTTGAACTGTGAACTGCGTTCCGAGTAACCAACCGATTTCATCGACGGCTTGGCGAAGCGGGCGACTGTCGTCCGGTTCTAATTCGGCGTGCCCCTGACCGCGTGTTTTTGCAATCGCATCGGCAGTGGAAAGCATGGGGTAGAACACACTGTTCGTCCCGCGATATCCAAGAATCGGATCGAAACCGATCCGGCCCACAGAAACGACAACCTCTGCGTCTGTCACCGCGCGAGCAAGCTGAATACGATCGCCGCTTGTTGTTGACGCGAGGTAAGCGACGGCGTTCTTGTCACTCGCGTCGTGCTGCACCCAATTGATTTTTTCACGGACGTCGTCTGGCAGTTCGATTCGCGGATCTTTCGAACCGGCCGCCTGCACCACCGTGATGTTGTCGGCCTTAACCCCTTGCTCTGAAAGAACCGCCCACAGCTGAGCAATGATGAGACCAAGGCACGGCGTGTCCGCTTCAGCAGCGATGGTGACACGATCGTCTGGGATGACCGCCTGCGAGAGCGGTGGAAATTCAACGGGTACAGCCAGCGCGTCGTGAATCGCCTGCTGCGGATTCTGCAGCGCTTCCGGCGCGTAGTGCTGCCAAATGACACGATCGGCAGGCAATGAGAATTCAAGGACCTGTTCAGATCCGTATGAAACTGTAAATGTCTTTTGAGAAGCGTCCGACATGGTTCCTTGTCCGATAGGGGATCGAACAGGGTAACGTCACGTCGACAATTTCCGAAGTGTTGGGAGTCTCTCAGAGGCCAGAATCACGACTGGTTCAGGTCGAACTACTGCTTTTGCACTTGGTTGAGCAGCGTCTTCATCGCAACAGGCCGCGAGTAGAAATAGCCCTGGGCTAAATGGCAGCCCAGTGTTTTCAGCAGACTATTCTGAGCCGGCGTCTCGATGCCTTCCGCAACAATTGTCAGGTTCAGAGCGCGGCCCATGTCGATCACGGCATTCAGCAGCGGCAGCGTTGATGCACCAGTGTCGCTAATTAGCGACCGATCGAGTTTGAGAATGTCGACAGGGAATTGCTTGAGGTATTTCAGAGACGAATGCCCTGCTCCGAAGTCGTCGAGGGCGACATTCACACCAAGATCCTGCAGTGCTGCAAAGACCCGAGTTGCGTTCTCGAAGTCGGCGAAGAGAACACTCTCTGTAATCTCCAAAGTCAGTAAATCAGGCCGAAGTCCACTGTCGTCCAAAGCCGCGCGAACGAGGTCGCCAAAGTCATCTCGCCGAACCTGAATGGCCGAGATGTTCACGTTGACCGAAACTTCGTTGCCCGCGTTTTCACAGTAGTGCTTCGCGTCGTGGCATGCTTTGAACAAAACCTGCCGACCGAGTTCAACAATGGATCCACTGGCTTCGGCGATTTCAATAAAGTGGTACGGCGTCAACAATCCCCGCGTTGGGTGTTCCCATCGAGCGAGCGCCTCCATCGCGCAAATGCTTCCATCGTCCAGACGTACGATCGGTTGGTAGTGATTGATAATTTCAGAACGCTTCAGCCCGGCCGAAAGCTCGTCTCGCGCAGCCCTGCGTTCGCAGAGATTGACGTACATCTCTTTTTCGAACACAACGATCTTGCGTTCGTCCGACTCCTTCGCGCGATACATGGCGATGTCAGCATCTCGAAATATCGCTTCAGCCGTCGGCGACGTCTCACTGGTAGCGACGCCGATACTCGCCTTGATCGAAAACTCGCGAGGACCATCCGGTCCGTCTGCCGGGCGTTGTAAATGCCGTAGAATGCGAGCGGCGACAACTTCGGCTTGTTTCACACTCTCAACGGTAGGCAGCAAAACTCCGAACTCGTCGCCGCCCAGTCGAGCAGCCATGTCCGTCCCGCGGACGGCATCGCGAAGATCCCGAGCAACCTGAACCAACAAACGATCGCCTGCCTGGTGTCCCTGGTGATCGTTGATGCTTTTAAAATCGTCAAGGTCGATGAACAAGATCGAAGCACCGTTGTCGTCATCAAGAGCCTGAGCGACACCTTTCTCGAAGACTGCGCGATTTGGCAGGTCAGTCAGGGAATCGTGCGAGGCTTGGTGCTGCAACTGATCTTGCAGGCGTTTCTGTTCTGTCACATCGCGTGCCAGCAGCAACAGATCGTTGTTCAGCGTGAAGGCAATTCTAGCTTCGAATGATGTGGCATGCTCGCCAAGACTGAAAGCGAAACGGACGACTTGCTTACCATGCGTCAGTTCGTAAACGATCGACTGCCATGATTGCGCACATTCCGGAATCAGTTCACTGATACTGTGCCCTCGAAGTTCTTCAATAGCCAACGGCAGCGGCATGGAAGACGGTGCGCGGACTTCGAGAAGTTCACCATATTGCGTCATGCGAATCAGCAGGTCACCCGCCGAATTCAGATCGTGAGCCAACGATTCTTCCGCAACTGAAAGCCGGTCTTTCTCTTTCGACTCTGCCCGCAGACTATCGACCAGACCCTTCAAGTCGTGCACCTGATCCGCTTGATCGGTTCGGAGCAGCACCGTTTCCAAAGTCGCATCGTGAGGCGCAATATCGTGGATGCGTAGATTGTTGGCTTCCAAATCTTCCATCGACTCCAGCCACGGAGAGCCAACAAAGATCAGTTCGTTTTCGATTCGCACGAACTGTCCCCGCATTTTGACAGGCCGATCAAGCATCTGCAGAAAGATCAGCTTGTTGGTGTACTGGCTTAGCTGCTCAAAGGTGAATCCGATTTGAGGACGAACCAATGAGCACATCTCAGGCAGCGAAACGCCAAGAACAATCTGCGCATTCATTCTCCGAAGCGACGAGCCTACTTCGATGATGGTCAGGTTCTCATCGACGACGATTCGAAACGGGAAGACTTCGTCTCGTCGAATCAATTCACAACTTCGCGCTTGTGACGCGACATCGACGGATTTCGATACAGCAGAGGGATTCATTCCGGCTTGCCCAAACTGGAGTGATGCTTGAAACGCCTCGTCGTCCGCCAAACAAGTTCGGCGGTCCACTTACAAGGGTTAGTGAAGTTTGGCGCAAAAAAGCATCACGGGGCGTCCTCAATAAATAGAGAACCGGATTGGGGCGTTGGGTTACGCAACCTGCGGCGGCATTAACGAGAATACACTTTGCTCGGTTGGACTGACTGGTTCCAAAGAACTACGACTGCACGGCATGTGACCACATCTTTCACCGGTCGCTGCCCGGCGCATCAAGCACAGTCAACCAGCGCAATTCTTGGCATTTCAAAATGATTGGTCGATGGCAGCCGGAAGGAACAGCATTCGGGTACTCATTGACTTCTCGCAAAGCCACCCTCGCGGCGAAAAACCACCCGAAACCCACCATCCCAACTTCGCAGCCGCACACCGATGCAACTGGAAGTTGCCTAGTGGCGGAAGTGGCGGCGGGCGGTAAAGATCATCGCGATGTTGTGTTCGTTGCAGGCGGCAATGACTTCGTCGTCGCGGCGTGAACCGCCGGGTTCAATGATGGCGGTAACACCGGCCTTTGCCGCTTCGTCGACGCCGTCACGGAAAGGGAAGAACGCGTCTGAGGCAAGGACGCTGCCTTTGCTTCGGTCACCTGCTTTGTGAGCGGCAATGAAGGAGGAATCGAGGCGGCTCATCTGACCGGCTCCAACACCAACCACGGCGCCTTCTTTGGCGAGGAGAATTGCATTCGATTTGACGTACTTGCAGGCTCGCCAGGCGAAGCGAAGGTCGCGAAGTTCGTCTTCGGTTGGTTGACGATCGGTCACGACCTTCCAGTCTTCTTCAGGGTCTGCCTGGTCGTCGCGTTCCTGGACAAGAAGCCCGCCGGACACACGTCGATAGTCGAGCATCGATTGTCCTGGTTCAGGTTGCGGGCATTCCATGAGTCGGACGTTCTTCTTCCACTTCGGTTTCGTAGTGAGAATCTCGAACGCTTCATCGGTGAAGCTTGGTGCGATGATGGCTTCAACAAATCGGCCTTCAGCCCACAGCCGTTCGGCAGTCTCAGCATCGACCTGTCGGTTCAAACCAACGATCGAACCAAACGCACTGACCGGATCTCCGAGGAACGCGGCTTCTGTGGCTTCGGACAGAGTAGCACCGATGGCACAGCCACACGGGTTGCTGTGCTTGATGACAACGGCAGCAGGTTCTTCGAACTCAGTAGAGATGAGGTAAGCCGCATCGAGGTCAAACAGATTGTTGTATGACAGGTCTTTCCCGTTTCGTTGAACAGCCCCGGCGAGCGAAGCTGCTGGAGCATCGTTCTCCAGATAGAACGCTGCAGCCTGATGTGGATTCTCGCCGTAACGTAGAGAAGCTTGTTTGGTGAAAGCAGGGGCGAAAGTCGGCGGGAAGGTTTTGTCTTCTTCATCGCTGGTGACCGTCGCCATGTAATCAGCGATACCGCGATCGTATGCAGCGGTTGTTTCGAACGCAGTCGCCGCAAGCTTGCGTCGGAAGGTCGCGTCGAACGTATCTTCTTTCAACGCGGTCAGAACGCTGTCGTAGTCTTTGGGCTTCGTAACGACGCCAACAAACGCGTGGTTCTTGGCGGCCGATCGAATCATGCTCGGACCGCCGATGTCGATTTGTTCGATCGCCTGTTCGACAGTGACGTCTGGCTTCGCGATGGTGGCCGCGAACGCGTAGAGGTTCACAGCGACAATTTGGAACGGAACGATTCCATGATCGTCGAAGACAGCGTCATCGGTTCCCGGCCGCCCCAGAAGCGCGCCGTGGACTTTAGGATGCAGTGTCTTGACACGACCATCCATGACCCCGGGGAAGCCGGTGTATTCCGACATATCGATAACAGGCACGCCGGCCTCTTCGAGAACCCGCCGCGCTCCGCCGGGGGAAGTGATCTCGAGCCC